>CALFOF010000230.1 GCA_937919075.1 uncultured Cyanobium sp.
CGGCGCTGGAGACGGCATCGGGGCGGAAGTCATGGCTGCTGCTGATCACGGGCCGCGGCGGCAGCGGCCCGGCGATCAGCAGCAGCAGGGTGCTGAGCTGAAAGAGAAGCCCAAGCAGCACCAGCAGACGCAAAGCGTTGAGGCTGCTGACGGTGACCGCGACGCTGGTGGGCCGGCGGGTGCGGCAGAAGGCCGGCAGCTGGGGGCGGGGCCCGAAGGCCCCATTACTGCGGACGTGCGGTGAGCCCATCAGAAGGGGGCCTCGTCGTCGTCCTCAACAGCCCAACCGGATCCGTTGCCCGCACCCGTGGTGTAGCCCTCGACTTCTTCAAACCCGTCGGTGGGGTCGATCTGCTCGTAGGGCACGAACTCGACGACCTGAACGGCGCGGGGCTGGAAGGTCATCCCGCAGCCGTTTTCGCCGTCCCAGTCGTAGATGTCGAAGGCCACCACAACCTTGGAGCCGTTGCCGATGGCGGCCCCATCCCAGGGCTGCTTTTTGGCATCGACGATGCGCGGCCCCTCAGAAAGAGAGCCATCGCGCCGCTGGAACTGCGGCACCTTGAAGCGCACCACGGTGATCTCGCTGGGCTTCTCTTTGTCCGGCTTCCAGGGGAAGCCCTTCTCAGCGCGGCGCTTGCGGCTGCCGTGCAGGGCGATGAACTGGTCTTCCATCGCCAACAGGAAGGACTGGGCTTTCTCGTCGCTGTTGGGGAGCAGCAGATCGGCAGTCCAGGCCTTGGGTTTGCTCTTGTCGAGCTGGTGCCTTGGGGTGATCAGGTGGGCCCAGCGCACTTCGGCGAGGGGCGTGCGAAAGATGTCCTTAGCCATGGGTTGAATCGGGGTGAACGGTGGAAAGGGGCTCTTGATCGAACGGGGGAAGGGGCGGCAGACCAAAGCGCTCGCGCAGCAGGTGATGAACTGCTCCACTGGCCGAGAGGTTGTGGCGCTCCATCACCTCGCGGACTCGCAGGTACACATCTGTGCGCACCTGGGTCTGGATGAAGTGGCGACCGGCCTGGGAGCGGGGCTGCTCGCCGTAGCGACGAAGTCCTTTCATGGCTCTGCCGGCGCCGCGGCGCCACCCCGGCCTTGCTCTTCGCACTCCTCAAGGAAGTGATCGATGAAGGCGGCGTGCTGGTGCTGGGTGATGCGATCACCGATGGAGCGGGCATTGCGCGGCACCTGGAAGTGCTCACGGAACGCCTTGGTCAGCTCCTGGCGCGCGGCCTGGGGCAGGGCGAGGATCCGCTGGTGGGTGGCCTCGATCTCCTGGGGCGTGAGCGGCTCCAATGCGACATCAAGATCAGCCGCTGGAGCGGACTCCTCATGCGAGGCAGGCGAGAGCTGAGCCGCATTGGCGGTAATAGGCACATCTGCTAGCTCAGCGGGAAGCTGATCAATAGGCTCGCTAGGCCTAGCCTGCTTGGCCATAGGAATGCCCAGCAGCATGGCCAGCATCCAGCCGGCGGTCTGCAGCAGGTCGTCGACCTCGTCGGCCCACTCCTCGCTGCTGACCTCAGCGCCGCCGGCGTGCATCACCGTGACCCGCAGCTTGTTGCGGCCGCGGATCTCGACCAGCTGGGTGCTGAAGGCAATGCCTAATGCAAAGGCCGGCCTGGCTGCTTCGACCACGGCAGCCAGATCAAGAGACGGAACAGCCTGCACCTGTTCCTGGAATGAGGCCAAGGCAGCAGTGAGCGCACGCTCAGCGCTGCCCTTTTCGCCGAGCAGCTCGAGAGCGTCGGGCGGCACGCCTGCGCGTGCGGGGGATTGCGTCATGGCATCTGAGAGCCGGGCTTGTGCCCGCTGGCCTCAGCTTAGAGGCTAGCTGACGCTAGGCGCAACCCCTGCCAGGCTCGGGTCTATCCTGGCGGCCATGCTGAGGGCTGCCAGGCGGGCCTAGATGATTGGATTCTCTTGGTCCCAGAGGACGATCCAGTCTTCGGGCATGAAGAACTCCCCCTCCAGCCATAGCTGCGTGAGTTCTGCCGGGCTGTAGTCATCCACAGCCAGCACCTCGCGGAATCGCTTCTGATGCTCCGATGGAACGCTGGCCTCTAGGAGCTCAAGAGCTTCGGTGACATCAAAGCCGCGCTCTTTGATGACTCGGCGCACGTGCTGCCGCCACTTCTGACACAGTTCCTCCGCTCGCTTGGCAGTCAGCGTCGGGGCGGGAGCGGTTTGATAGGTGCTTGGCACCGGCACATAGCCGATGTAGCAGCTCCAGAAGTCCACGGCATCCCAGAGCTTGCCGTCATCGCCGTGCAGGGGCTCAGCATTCTTCAGCTGGTCCTTCAACCGCTGGGACTTGAGCGGCCCCCAGTTCTTCTCCGCCAGGCGACGGTTGAGCTCCTCGAGCTGGAAGAAGGCCTTCTGGCGCAGCTCGCCGGCTTTGCCCTGCTCGATCACTGAGAGGTTGCCGTAGGAGATCACCTCGAACTTGGCTTCTATGCCCCATTCGCAGGCGGTGTACTGGGTCCAGCCGTTACGGCGCCGCCAGTTGAGCAGCATCTTCCCAAAGGCTCTGCGGGAGTCGTCCTGCCAGTCCAGGACGGCCTGGTAGGTGCGCTTGACGGGCTTCATTGCTTGTGCCATAGCCCGATCCTAGCCGCTGCTTGGCACTGCTAGCCATAGCTTGTTACAGCTTGGCAGGCTGGTCTCGGTCATTTCCTGGCTCGGCCAAGAGCTGTTTGACCTGTTGAACGGTGAGGACCCGACCCGTCTGGGCCTGGAAGCGGAGGGCCAGTGTGTAGGGGTGGATGCCGGGATAACGGCTAGCCAGAACCTGCAGCTGCCTGCGGAGTTCGGGCCTGTTCATTGGCCCGACCCGGCCATGAGATTCAGGTCCAGGGCCGCTTGAGCCTCTGCAATCGAGCGGCAGACCGCGCCCAAGCCGCCAAGCTGCTGCACCAGCAGCAGAAAGGCCCGCTGCTCGGGGCTGACGTTTCCGGAGGCCGTCTTGATCTCCAGGGCGACGAACTGGGCAATCCGCTGGCCGACCAACTCCGGGGTGATTTCCAGGGCCCGTAGCCCGATCAGGTCACTGCTGCCCTTGCACAGCCCAAAGCGCACGAAGCGCCCCTGCTGGTCGACCAGAGCACCGGTGTTATTGCGCCAGAGCCGCACCGCCCCGCGGCCGCAGGCCAAGCGGATGCGCTGCTGGATCTCGTGTTCAGACGGGGA
>CALFOF010000231.1 GCA_937919075.1 uncultured Cyanobium sp.
ATGCGCGTGACTCTGGCTTGTCCTTTGACACGCTACGTCCCGTGGGCAGCGCCACCACCGTGCCGTGGCCGGACTTCGGCGTGGGCTTGGTGGTGGGCTGGGCCAGGGCGAGGTTGAGCAGCTCCCGCAGCCGGCTGCTGGTGATCGGCCGCTCCAGCCGGCCATGGCGCGCCAGCGAGAGGGTGCCCGTTTCCTCCGACACCACGATGCAGAGGCAGCGGTCGAAGCGCTCGGTGATGCCCAGGGCCGCCAGGTGGCGGGTGCCGTAGCGGGTGAGGCCCTGCCGAGAGAGGGGCAGGATCACTCCTGCCGAGAGGATGCGGTTGCCTCGCACCAGCAGGGCGCCGTCGTGCAGCGGCGTATCAGCTGCAAACAGGTTGAGGATCAGATCCACCGACAGCACGGCGTCGAGGTCGATGCCGGGATTGAGGAAGTCTTCGGGACGGAGATCACTACCGAGATCCACGAGCATCAGTGCACCACGGCGATGCTGCGACAAGCAGCCCGCCGCTTCGGTGAGCACCGCCACAGAACCCAACACCGCCGCATCCTCCGCCTGGCTGCCGAGCAGCACATCAAGCCGGCCGGTGCCAAGCAGCTCCATCAGACGGCGCAATTCGCCCTGCCAGAGGATCGCCAGCGCCAGGCTGCACCCGAGCACCACCGCTTCCAGCAGACGCGTGGTGAGCGGCAGCACAGCGATGCGCTGCACCACCCATACCAGCGCCACCAGGAACAGCCAGCCCCGCAGCAACCACAGCGTGCGGGGCTCCCGCACCCTCGCCAGCAGGAGCACTCCAAGGGAGGAGGCCAGCAAGACGTCGAAGATCAAGCGCACGTCGAGGAGCTTCAGCCAGATCACCCGCAGCCCCCAGCCAATCTTGGCTCACGGTACCGGCGTCAACCGCTCCGGCAGGACGTCGTAGCGCAGCAGTTCGTCCGGTCGCTCCCGCCGCTGCACCAGTTCGGCCCGTCCTCCCTGCACCAGAACGGCAGCAGGGCGTGGAATGCGGTTGTAGTTGGAGGCCATCGAAGCGTTGTAGGCGCCGGTGGCAAACACCACCAGCACGTCACCGGGAGCAGAGGGGGGCAGGGCCAGCTCCTTGAGCAGCACGTCGCCGGATTCGCAGTGCTTGCCGGCCAGGGTGACCGTTTCGGCGGCGGCGGCGGCGGGGCGATCAGCCAGCACGGCGGTGTAGTCCGACTGATAAGTGATCGGCCGCGGATTGTCGCTCATGCCCCCATCCACCGATACATAGGTGCGCAGGCCGGGAATCTCCTTGCGGCTGCCGATTGTGTAAAGGGTGAGGCCGGCGGTGGCCACCAGGGAACGGCCCGGCTCGCACAGCAGCCGGGGCAGTTCAAGATCCCGCTCCAGGCAGGCGGCCGCCACGGCCTGGGCCACGCCCTGCACCCAAGCCTGGATCGTGGGGGGATCGTCGCCAGCCACGTAGCGGATCCCCAGGCCCCCACCCACATTCAGATCGGTGCAGGGGTGGCCGAGCGAGCGAGCGAGGGCCAGCGCATCGGCCATCACCCCTGCCAGGTCGCGGTGGGGCTGCAGCTCGAAGATCTGGGAGCCGATGTGGGCATGCAGGCCGGTCAGCCGCGCCCAGGGGCACTCCGCCAGCTGGCGCAGCACCTGCTCGAGCTGGTCGG
Source organism: uncultured Cyanobium sp. (assembly GCA_937919075.1). Taxonomy (GTDB): domain Bacteria; phylum Cyanobacteriota; class Cyanobacteriia; order PCC-6307; family Cyanobiaceae; genus MW101C3. The sequence goes on from CALFOF010000231.1 coordinate 1,660, forward strand.
GGTCGAAGCCGAACTTGCTGTCGAGGTGGCCAGTGCGGATGTACTCATGGGTGTGGCACTCGATGCCGGGCGTGAAGCGCAGCATGAGGGGCGCTGGCCGCTCCACCGTGGCAATCGTGGCGAGCAGCTCCAGATCGCGCCAGTTGTCGGCCACCACGGTGACCCCGTGCTCCACCGCCAGCGCCAACTCCGCCGCCGATTTGTTGTTGCCGTGCAGCACGATCCGCTCCGGTGGCATGCCACCGCCGAGCGCTGTGAGCAGCTCCCCGGACGACACCGCATCCAGGCCGAGGCCCTCGGAGGCCACCAGGGCGGTGATGGCCAGGCTGCTGTTGGCCTTGGAGGCGTAGAGCGCCAGCGAGCGGCCGGGATAAAAGGTGTCAAGCGCCTCGCGGTAGGCGCGGCAGCTGGCCCGGAGGGTGTCCTCGTCGAGCACATAGAGCGGTGTGTCGTAGGTGCGAGCCAGGTCGCTCAGGCGGCAGCCCCCCACCACCAGGGCTCCATCAGGCGCGCAGGTGGTGCTGATCGGTGTCAGGTTGCGGTTCGGGCTGGCCGCCTCGATGGTGCCTGTCAGCAAGGAATGCGGCTCCGCGGTGCCGGCTTTAGGGCCGCTGGCGGCGCCGATCGCACTGGTGGGGGGCATCCTTGAAAGGGTCCGGGTCAGCGTCAATCGTAAGGATGTCTCCGGAAGCCGCCGCGGAAGGCCCAGCGCCAGACCTGCAAGCACCGCCGCGAAGGCTGGGGCCGGCCGATCTGGAGGGCTGCCTCAGCCTCGACCGGCTGGCGCTGGGCGGGCTGTGGGATCGGGTCCAGTGGCAGGTCGAACTGAAGACCGCAGGCCGGCTCTGCCTCGGCCTTGATGGCCCCCTCGGGCTGGAGGCGCTGGCCAGCGGCTGGTTGGTGGTCGATGAACTGCAGATCATGGTGGTGGCGGTGCATCCCGCCTGCCGGCGGCGTGGCCGGGGCCAGCGCGTGCTCGGAGCCCTGCTGCAGGAGGCCCGGCAACGCAAAGCGCAGCAGGCCACCCTGGAGGTGGCCGCCGGCAACAGGGCCGCCCGGGCGCTTTATGCCGCCCTGGGATTTCGTACCCAGGGGCGACGTTGCCGTTACTACCGCAACGGGGAGGATGCTCTGATCGAATGCCTGCTGCTGGCGGGGATGGCTGGAACGCCGCCTCCACCGCTGGGTTTCAGCGTTGAATGACTGCTTGATGAGGTACGGATTGCCGCCCTTCGTTGATGTGAAAGCACCAACAGTTTTGGACGGCAAGGTATGCAGATCTGTTGGCGTGATCCTTGGTGCGGCAATGGATCTGGACAGGTACAGCCGAAGTTCACAAACACCCTCTCAGCCCTGATAGGTTGGAAGCACTTGCATCAGGTCCCGCCCATGTTCGAGCGGTTTACCGAGAAAGCCATCAAGGTGATCATGCTGGCCCAGGAAGAGGCCCGCAGATTGGGTCACAACTTCGTGGGCACCGAGCAGATCCTGCTGGGCCTGATCGGCGAAGGCACCGGCGTGGCGGCCAAAGTCCTGAAATCCATGGGGGTCAACCTCAAGGACGCCCGTGTGGAGGTTGAAAAGATCATTGGCCGGGGCTCCGGCTTCGTGGCCGTGGAGATTCCCTTCACACCCCGCGCCAAGCGGGTGCTGGAGCTTTCGCTTGAGGAAGCCCGCCAGTTGGGCCACAACTACATCGGCACCGAGCATCTGCTGCTCGGTCTGATCCGGGAGGGTGAAGGAGTCGCCGCCCGGGTGCTTGAAAACCTCGGTGTGGACCTCGCCAAGGTGCGCACCCAGGTGATCCGCATGCTCGGCGAAACCGCCGAGGTCGCTGCTGGCAGTGGCAGCAAGGGTTCCACAAAAACCCCCACCCTCGATGAATTCGGCAGCAACCTCACCCAGCTCGCCACCGAAGGCAAACTGGACCCAGTGGTGGGCCGCCACAACGAAATCGACCGGGTGGTGCAGATCCTCGGTCGCCGCACCAAGAACAATCCGGTGCTGATCGGCGAACCCGGCGTGGGCAAAACCGCCCTGGCCGAAGGTCTCGCCCAGCGCATCATTGTTGGCGAAGTCCCCGACATTCTTGAAGACAAGCGCGTGCTCACGCTTGACATCGGCCTGCTGGTAGCGGGCACTAAATACCGCGGTGAATTTGAGGAGCGGCTCAAGAAGATCATGGAAGAGATCAGGAGCGCCGGCAACGTGATCCTGGTGATCGACGAAGTCCACACCCTGATCGGTGCGGGCGCCGCCGAGGGCGCGATCGATGCCGCCAACATCCTCAAGCCCGCCTTGGCCCGCGGCGAGCTGCAATGCATTGGCGCCACCACTCTGGATGAATACCGCAAGCACATCGAGCGCGATGCGGCCCTTGAGCGCCGCTTCCAGCCAGTGATGGTAGGCGAACCCACCGTGCTCGACACCATCGAGATCCTGCGTGGTCTGCGCGAGCGCTATGAACAACACCACCGCCTGAAGATCAGCGACGAAGCTCTTGTCGCCGCCGCCACCCTGGGCGACCGCTACATCTCCGATCGCTTCCTGCCGGACAAGGCAATCGACCTCGTCGATGAAGCCGGCAGCCGCGTGCGCCTGCTCAATTCGAAGCTGCCGCCGGCCGCCAAGGAGCTCGACAAGCAGCTGCGCTCCGTGCAGAAGCAGAAAGAAGATTCCGTGCGGGAGCAGGATTTCACCAAGGCCGGTGAACTGCGCGATAAAGAAGTGGAGCTGCGTGAGCAGATCCGCTCCATCCTCCAGGCCCGCCGCGACGAACAACCCGCTGCTTCTGAGGGCGGCGATGCTATCGGCTCCGAAAGCGCCGGCTCCATTGAGCTGCCCTTGGCTGGCGCCGGCGGCGACCGCAGCCCGGTGGTCACCGAAGAAGACATCGCCCAGATTGTGGCCTCCTGGACCGGCGTACCGGTTCAGAAGCTCACCGAAAGCGAATCGGTGAAACTGCTCAACATGGAGGAGACCCTCCACCAGCGTTTGATCGGCCAGGACGAAGCCGTCAAGGCCGTGTCCAAGGCGATCCGCCGCGCCCGGGTGGGCCTGAAGAACCCCAACCGTCCGATCGCCAGCTTCATCTTCTCTGGCCCCACTGGCGTCGGCAAAACCGAGCTCACCAAGGCCTTGGCGGCCTACTTCTTCGGCAGCGAAGAGTCGATGATCCGGCTTGACATGTCGGAGTACATGGAACGGCACACCGTCAGCAAGCTGATTGGCTCCCCTCCGGGCTATGTCGGCTTCAATGAAGGAGGCCAACTCACCGAAGCGGTGCGGCGCCGGCCCTACACCGTCGTGCTCTTCGACGAAATCGAGAAGGCCCATCCCGATGTCTTCAACCTGTTGCTCCAGCTGCTTGAAGATGGCCGCCTCACCGACTCCAAAGGCCGCACGGTTGATTTCAAGAACACCCTGATCATCATGACCTCGAACATCGGTTCGAAGGTGATTGAGAAAGGGGGTGGTGGCCTGGGCTTTGAATTCTCCGGTGCCGCCGCCGAAGAAACCCAGTACAACCGCATCCGCTCGCTGGTGAACGAAGAGCTGAAGCAGTACTTCCGCCCTGAATTCCTCAACCGTCTCGATGAGATCATCGTCTTCCGTCAACTCACCCGCGATGAAGTTAAGGTGATCGCCGACATCATGCTGCGCGAAGTGTTCAGCAGGATGCAGGAGAAAGGCATCGGCCTTTCTGTCACCGAAGCCTTCAAAGAGCGCCTGGTTGAAGAGGGGTACAACCCCAGTTACGGGGCTCGCCCGCTGCGCCGTGCCGTGATGCGCCTGCTGGAGGATTCCCTGGCCGAGGAGTTCCTCTCCGGTCGCCTCAAGGATGGCGATACGGCGATCGTCGATGTCGACGACAACAAGCAGGTGGTGATGCGTCACCAGGCGATCGTGCCCGAGCCCGAACTGGCTGTAGCCAGCGCCTGATCAGCCACGCTCCAGTCCATTCGATTCATCAGCGGGAGTTCTTCACACTCCCGCTTTTTCTTGCCTTGCCACCGCCATCAAAGATGCTGCTGGCTAACAGCCAAGCATTGCTGAATCTCCGGTCTTGTGCCACTGAACTGCACGCAGGTGCAGGGTGGATTCCGTTCTACGACCAAAAGCCGCCGACTATATTGTGGCCATGAGCATCAGCTTGAGCGAACATCTGATCGCCCCTGCCCGCGTGCTGCGGGGCGAAGGCGCCTGGGAAGCCTGCCTGCCGGCCATCGGTGCCCTCTGCCGTCGCCCCCTGCTGCTGGGCCGCAGCTGCGCCACTGAAGCCCTGCGCGACGGGCTGGCGGCGGATTTACGCCGGCTGGGGCTTGACCCCCTGCTCGCCCAGCTGCAGTTCGATTGCTGCGAAGAGGATCTGCGGCGGCTGCAGCAAGCCGTGATAACGGCGAACGCTGAACCGTTGGCGGTGGTCCCCATTGATGCGGTGCTGGCGGCCGGCGGCGGCAAGGTGATGGATGCGGGCAAGCTGTTGGCCGATCGGCTCGGCCTGCCCTGCATCACCGTGCCCACCAGCGCCGCCACCTGCGCGGGCTGGACCGCCCTGGCGAACCTCTATTCCCCTGCCGGAGCCTTCATTGGCGATGTGAGCCTTCAGCGGTCTCCCGCGTTGCTGGTGTTCGATCACCGCCTGATCCTGCAGGCGCCGCCCCGCACCCTGGCCAGCGGCCTCGCCGATGCCATGGCCAAGTGGTACGAGGCGGCTGTGAGCAGCGCCTCCAGCACCGATGGCCTCGTGCATCAGGCGGTGCAGATGGCTCGGGTGCTGCGCGATCAGCTGCTGCTGGAGGGCAAGGAGGCCATGGCCCAGCCGGGCGGCGAGGCCTGGGCGCGGGTGGCTGAGGCCTGCGGGCTGACCGCCGGCGTGATCGGCGGCCTGGGCGGCGCCCGCTGCCGCACCGTGGGCGCCCATGCGGTGCACAACGGCCTCACCCAGTTGGCGGCCAGCCATGGCCACCTGCATGGCGAAAAGGTGGGGTTCGGCATCCTGGTGCAGCTGCGCCTGGAGGAGCTGGTGGGCAGCAACCGCCTCGCTTCCCAGGCGCGGCGCCAGTTGCTGGGTTTCTTCCGCCAGTTGTCGCTGCCGGTCACCCTGGCGGAGCTGGGGCTGGTGGAGGCAACGCTCAACGACCTGCAACGGGTGTGCAGCTTCGCCTGCCAGCCGGGATCGGATCTGCACCGGCTGCCGTTTGCCGTGAGCCCGGCTGATCTGCTGAGCGCGCTGGTGAGCACCGATGCCGCCATCGAGCAGCCGGCCAGCGCCGACGCCAACCGTTGACCAGCCCACGGCCTGACGGCAGGGCACTGGTGGAAGCCGCGGCCCGCAACCTGCTGGATCCGCAGGGGCGTCAGCTGGCGGCGGCGGTGCAGTGGTGGGATCTGCCGGGCTCGGCGCTGCCGTTCCCGGTGGCGATGCTGGGGGAGGGCCCACCGGTGCTGCTGCTGCACGGCTTCGACAGCAGTTTCCTGGAGTTCCGGCGGCTGGCGCCCCTGCTGGCTGGCGGCGCCACATTGCTGATTCCCGATCTGTTCGGCTTCGGCTTCACGCCGCGGCCGGTCGACGGTGATTACAGCCCCCGTGGCGTGCTCGCCCACCTCGACGCCCTGCTCGCAGAAGCCGCAACACGCCTTGGCCCCCAGCCGCTCGGCCTGATCGGGGCCTCGATGGGCGGTGCGGTGGCGGTGGAACTGAGCCGGCGCCAACCCACCTGCATCCACCGGCTCTTGCTGCTTGCCCCCGCCGGCCTCACCGGCCGGCCCATGCCCCTGCCGCCCCTGCTCGATGCCCTCGGCGTGCGTTTCCTCGGCCTGCCGCGCGTGCGCCGCAGCCTCTGCCGCACGGCCTTCGCCGACCCAGCCGCCAGCGTGGGGCCGGCGGAAGAGGAGATCGCCTCCTTGCACCTGGCCACACCGGGCTGGGCCGATTCTCTGCGCCGTTTCGCCCGCAGCGGTGGCTTCGCCGGCTGCGGCGAACCGCTGCCCAGCCAGCCGCTGGAGGTGCTCTGGGGCGCCGACGACCGCATCCTGCGGGCCCCGCAGAAAAAAACCGCGCTGGCGTTACTGGGGGAGCGGGTGCAGGAGCTGGCTGACTGCGGCCACCTGCCCCACCTCGACCAGAGCGAACGGGTGGCTGCCGCCTGGTTCACGCCGGGCCTCTGTTAGAGAAGCCATCCCCCTGCCGGCTCCATGACCAGCTCCGACTCCCAAACCCCCAGCGGACCGGTGCTGCAACTGCTCGCCACCGGTCTGCAGTTCTGGATCCGCAGCCAGTGTGAGGCGGTGGAAAGCCTGGAGCTGCAGCTGCACGGCAGTGCCCTGCAACTGCTGCGGGGCCAGCTGGAGGGGGTGACGCTAATGGCACGGCGGGTGGTCTACGACGGTCTGCAGTTCGAACTGGTGGAACTGCGCAGTGATCCGCTGCGGCTGAAGCTGGGGCGGCTGGTGCGCGCCCAGTCGCTCACCCTCGACCATCCCTTCGGCATTCGCGGACGGGTGGCCTTTACCGCCGCCGGGCTCACCCGCTCGCTGAACAAGCCGCGCTGGCGTGAGCTCAGCGATCTGCTGGGGGAGCAACTGCTGGGGCTGGGGCCGCTGGTGGAGCTACGCATCGCCCGCGACACCTTGATCCTGGCGGCGCGGGCGATGGGGGAGAACCGCCTGATGGAGCTCGAAACCAGGCCCGTGGCCGTGGATGGGCGGGTGGAGATCCATGCCGTGGATAGCGAGCTGCGGGCCAGCCTGCCGATGGACCCGAACATCCGCATCACCACCGCCAGCCTCGAGGGCGGCATGCTGCAGCTGCAAGGAGAAGCCCGCGTGCAGCCCTGAAGCGGCAGCAGGCAGGCGGCGGAGCCTGGCTCAGGGCAGCGCTGCCGGGCGGTTGAGCAGGGGCACCACCAGGGTTACGTAATAGAAGACCACCGCCGGAGTGAACAGATAGCTGTCGATGCGATCGAGGATGCCGCCGTGCCCAGGGATCGCATCACCGGAATCCTTCACCCCCGCATCCCGCTTCATCATCGATTCGGTGAGATCACCGACGAGCGCGAACAGCGACACGATCGCGCCGAGCCCGCCGCCCACGGCCCAGCCCACGGGCCAGCCCAGCCAGAGCCCGCCGATCACTCCCATCAGCAGCGAGCAGACCACCCCACCCAATGCCCCTTCCACGGTCTTGCCGGGGGAGATCGGCGAGAGAGGATGCCTGCCAAGGCGCCGACCGATCACGTAAGAGCCGATGTCGGTGGCCACCACCATCAAGCAAGCGATCAAGGTGAGCGCCATGCCGGACGAGAACGGCCAGCCGGCTCCCACCAGATGGGGCGCCAGTACGGCATCGCTGAGATCACGCAGGCGCAGCCAGTGGCTGGGAAGAAAGCCGAGGTAGAAGAGCCCGAAGATCGACGCGGCAATGTCGGCGATTGTGCCTGTGATCGGCTGCAGCAGCAGCCAGCCACAGATGGCCGCCCCCGACACCGGCAGCACCGCCGCCGCCAGATCTGACGCCAGCCCGCCGCCGCTGGCCCACTGGGTGGCCACCAGCAGCACCTGGCAGACCACCAATGTGGTTTTGGTGGCTGGGCGGATGCCCTTGAACTGAGCCAGGCGGAAGAACTCCAGCAGGCCCAGGTGCACGATCACGCCCACCGCCAGGGTGAACCACCAGCCACCAAGTGCCACCACCACCAGGCCAAACGCACCCGCAGCGAGTCCGCTGAACAGGCGCCGCTTCGAGGTGGGAGGACGGGACGACGCGTTCACCCGAGACGCTCGGCGGCGATCACGAACAGCGGTTCGGCCGCCGCCAGCCGCGCCTGGCTGCCACGGCGCTGCATGCGGTGCACCGTGGCCTGCACCACCTGCACATCGCGCGCCTTCAGCTGACTGAGCGTGTCGGTGGCATCCACCAGGCCCTCCAGGCTGGTGGTGCTGATCACCAGGCGCCCCCCCGGCTGCAGCGCCGTCCAGACGGCCTGGAGCACGGCGGCCAGCGGCCGGCCCACCTCCAGCAGCACCCGGTCGGGGTGGGGGGGCAGCAGGCCGAGGTCCTGGGGAGCCTGGCCGGCATGGATGTGGAGGTTGGGGATGCCGAAGCGACGCCGGTTGCACTCCAGCAACTCGATCGCCTCCGGATCGCGCTCCAGGGTGTGCACCTCACCGGCGGGCATCAGGCGGGCGATCTCCAGCGCCAGCGCGCCGGTGCCACCGCCCACATCCCACACCACCGAGTGGGTGCGGGGGCGCAGATGGGCCAGCAGCATCACGCGCAGCTCCATCGGCGTGGGGCTGAAACCCGGCGCCCCTTCGAACACGCTGTCGGGAAGGCCGGGG
>CALFOF010000232.1 GCA_937919075.1 uncultured Cyanobium sp.
CCTGTTCTTTGCCGGGGACCTGGGCCAGCGCATCTTCCAGCAGCCCTTCTCCTGGACCCAGTACGGCGTCGACATCCGAGGGCGCTCACGCACCCTCAAGATCAACTACCGCACCTCCCACCAGATCCGCCAGCACGCTGATCAACTTCTTGATCTCGAGGGCCGCGATCTCGATGGCAACGTGCAGGACCGCCGCGGAGCGGTGTCGGTGTTCAACGGGCCGGAGCCAAAGATCCTGCATGCCAGCGACGCCGAGGCTGAAAGCGAGCAGGTGGCTCTCTGGCTCCAGGAGATCAGCAGCAAAGGGCTCATCCCCCGCGAGATCGGGGTGTTCGTGCGCAGCGCAGCCGAGCTACCCCGCGCTCAAGCGTCCCTGTCCACCATGCACCTGGCCAAGGGTCTGGAGTTCCGCGCGGTGGCCGTGATGGCCTGCGACGAAGACGTGATCCCCAGCCCCGCGCGCATCGAAGCCATCACCGACGACTCCGACCTCGATGAGATCTACGACACCGAGCGTCACCTCCTCTATGTCGCCTGCACCCGAGCACGCGACCACCTGCTGATCAGCTGTGGTGGGGTGGGGTCGGAGTTTCTGGAGGACATGACCTGATCCTGAGCAGGACGGGACGGTTGCCTGCTTCCTGGAAGGCCCTTCTCCGTGTACGGCTACCGGGCTCCCGTGAGCTGACAAGAGCCTTGAGGCTCTCCAACGTGACCACCCGTAGATCTCGCAACGGTGCCAGTGGTTCGGCGTAGTCCTTCGCCCAGGTCGTGGGCGCACTGGGGCCGCGCTTGCGTTGCGACTGCCACCACCGCTCAGTGAGACGGATCGCCTCCATGCCACTAACGGCGGAATCTTGTGCGTTCGTGGCGACTTCACCCGCTTTCCATTGCTGAAAGGGGAAGGTCTCAATCCCCATCCGATGCAGCTGAAGATCACGCCCGAGCTGCTCAGCCCGCTGCCTTGCTTGCTGGAGGCCCGCTGGGTAAGGCCATGGGGTGCTGATGCGTTGCCGTGACCACTTGCCCTCTGGGGTAGGCAACGTGCCACGAAGCCGAATGCTGCGTCCGGATTGGGAAACCTCCAGGGACACCGCACCTCCGAGGTCCTTGAGAGCCCGGTTCAGCTTCGAGAGGTAGGGGTCGCCAGCTACCGGTCACCGTGCCCGAAATCGCGACCAAATGCCCTCAAATGACCGCATTTGTGCCCGAATGGACGGCCAGGCAGACGGCGCGTCCAGGGAGAAGATGGCCGAGAACCCTTGCTATGACTGAAGACCTGGAATGGGGGTCCCGGGGATCGAACCCGGCTTAGGCGGATTATGAGTCCGCTGCATTCACCAGATTGCTAGACCCCCAGCGTTCCGCCGCTCACCACAAGCCGCGAATCGGGCGCGACCACATTGAGGGCGGCACGCCGCCATCTTCCAGCTGACGCGGGGTGATCGACTCAGCGGAACCCTGCAGGCTGCCGGTGAACTGGCTGGGTAGATCCGCCGTGCGGAAGGGGATCGGTGAGCTCAGCTTTTCCATCGCCGCATTGGTGGTGTTGGAAATGGCGCTGCCATCCCAGATGATCGCCTGGTCCGGGAAACCCAGGCCCATCACCCGGTTGCCTTCCGGCCCGCCCATGGCGATGCCGAGGATGTCGGTGGCCTGGTGGAGGATGTTCACCCCCGCCGCAAACGGTGCGCGCCAACCGAAGGCCCGCCGCATGATCAATGTGTCGGTGGTTTCCACCACGCCGCAGCGGGTGACCTCCACCGGCGCCGAGCGGACGGATCCAGGGCGGGCAGGAGCGGCCTCCACCGTGGTGGTGCAGATCACCGGATCAGCCAGCGCAGGAGCGGCCGTCATGACTGCCAGGCCGCCAGCCGCCACCAGCAGTGCAGCCAGGCCCCGCAACGCCGGGGAAGCCAAAACCGTGAGCACGGACATCGAGACCGCGAAACGGGTGGGAGCCACGGGAGAGGAGCTGGGGCGGATCATCGGAGGGCACCAAAGACGCCCGTGCCCGGTGGAGGCAGGAGCTGACTATCACAACGCAAACTAAGTCAGCAAGCCGGAAAGTTGCCAGTGTCCGCCGTTCCCGACTCTCCTGCCACTATTCCGGCCCCTGTTCCGGCCGCCCCGCTGCCGCCTGCGGACCCGGCGGAACGGCGCCGCGCCCTGCTGCCGCTGCTGGCCAACCGCGCCTACCGCCACGGCCGCTTCACCTTGGCCTCCGGGCGCAGCAGCGACCACTACGTCAACTGCAAACCGGTGAGCCTCAGCGGCTACGGGCTGGCCTTGCTGGCGGAGCTGATGCTGGAGCAGGTGGAAGCCGGTGCGGTGGCCGTCGCCGGACTCACCCTCGGCGCCGATCCGCTGGTGAGTGGCGTCGCGCTGGCGGCGGCGCTGGTGGGGCGGCCGCTGGATGCCCTGATCGTGCGCAAGGAGGCGAAAGGCCACGGCACCGGCGCCTGGCTGGAAGGCCCATTCCCCGCTGCCGGCAGCACCATCACCGTGCTGGAAGACGTGGTCACCACCGGCGGCTCCTCGCTCAAGGCGGTGCGGCAGCTGCGGGAAGCCGGCTACGTGGTGCAACGGGTGGTCACGATCGTCGATAGGCAGGAAGGCGGCCTTGAGGCGATGACAGCAGCCGGGCTGGAACTGCGCAGCCTGTTCCTGCTGGAGGAGATCGCCGCGGCCGCCAGCAACACCGAAGCCGCCGCCAGCGGCCACGCCCCAACCGCCAGCAGCTGATCCCGCCCCGATCGCCACGGTGATTTGCAAGGGTGAGGGCGCCGGATGCTCCCCCACCGTGACGCCCCTTCCCCAGCCCGACCCATGGGCCTGGCAGCCGCCCCGCCCCAGCCGCCTGCAGCAGCCGGCGGTGCTGATCCGGCTGGAAGGGGCCGACACCCTGCGCGTCCTGCACGGCCAGACCAGCCAGGACCTGGAGCGGGCCCGAAGCGGCCAGTGCCTGGCCACCTGCTGCATCAGCCCCACCGGCCGCCTGCGCGCGCTCGCCGAGGTGCTGGTGGATGGCACAGGTGCCTGGCTGCTGGTGAGCGCCGGCGACGGCGGCGCCGTGCACCAGGCGCTCGATCGGGTGCTGTTTCCCGCCGATCAGGTGGTGCTGGGGGCGCCCCTGCCTGTGAGCTTGTTCACGCTGCTCGATCCCCCCGGGCCGTTGCTGGCGCCACTCGGGCAGTGGCAACCCCTCGGTGCAGCCGGCGGCAGCGGGGGCTTCCTGCTGCCGGGCGGCCGGCTGGTGCTGCCGGACGAGGCACCGGAGCCCGAGGCACTCCAGACGCTGCCGGCCCTCTCTGCCGCCGAGGCCGAACGCTGGCGGCTGCAGGGCGGCCAGCCCGCCGCGCCCGGCGAGATCAACGAGGAGGTCAACCCCTTCGAGCTGGGCCTGGCGGCGCGGGTGAGCCTCTCGAAGGGCTGCTATGTGGGCCAGGAAACCCTGGCCAAGCTGGCCACCTACGACGGCGTCAAGCAACAGCTGCGCCGCTGGCTGTGCACACCTCCCGCCGGCGGCCCGGTGCCGCTGCCGGGGGGCAGCCTGCACACCGCGGCGGGCGATCGGGCCGGACGCATCACCTCCTGCCTGGAGCTGCCCGCCACGGCGCAGCAGCCGGCCTGCTGGCTGGGGCTGGCGCTGGTGCGGCGTCAGGCGCTGGCGGAAGCGTGCCTGCGCGCCGAAGGCGGGCTGGAACTGGAGCTGTCGATCCCGGAGGCGTTTGTGGCCCCGCCGGTGGGCGCCGGCGGCGGGGCGGGCAAGCTCTAAG
>CALFOF010000233.1 GCA_937919075.1 uncultured Cyanobium sp.
CACGGGCAGCTGGGGGGCGCTCGGCCTGATCACCGAACTCACCCTGCGCACCTTCCCGATGCCGCCGCAACGGCGCGGCCTGCTGCTGCAGGGTCCGCTGGAGGGCCTGGAGCGCCTGCGCCAGTGGCTGCTGCGCTCCAGCCTCACCCCCGAACTGATCGACTGGTGGAGCGGGGCCCTGGCGGAGCAGGCCGGAGCCGAAGCCCAGCCCGCCCTGCTGCTGGCCCTGGCCAGCGTGAGCGGCGAAGCCCTGGCCGATCAGCTCGCCACCCTGCGCGCCCAGGCCGACAGCCACGCGCTCAAGGGGTTGCCGCTCGATCCTGAACGGCTGGAGGCCCTGCGCGTGCTGGCGCTCGGCGGCCAACAGCCGCAACCGGCGCACGGCACCGGCGAGCCGCTCTGGTTGCTGCGGCCGGGCGTGCTGCCCAGTCACACCGCGGCGCTGCTGGCAGATCGCAGCGTCGCCGGCCTGCCGCTGGCCCTGGGGGCCGGCAGCGGCCTCGGCTACGCCTGGTCGGCGGCGGCGGCCCTGCCCGCCTACCGGGTGGAAGCGCTGCGGCGCCGCTGCCAGGAGCTTGGCGGCCAGCTCACGGTGCTGCGGCAACCCAGCGGCAGCAGCCTGCCCGCCTGGGACGACGCCCCTGCTGCGGCGATGATCCAGGCGGTCAAACGCCAGTTCGACCGCAGGCAGCAGCTGGCGCGTGGGCGCCTGCCGGGCGTCAGAGCGGCCTGAGCGCGTAGCGGCTCTGCAGCGTGCAGCTCTCGCCGGCCGCCACCTCCAACCGCCGGTCGCCGCTCACCAGCGCGCCGCGCGGGCCGGTCCAGGGCTCCAGGCACACCATCGGCCGGGGCGGATCGGTCCACACCACGGCCAGATCGAAAGGCGCGCTGGGGTGCAGCTCCAGCGCCATTCCTGCCGCCGGATCCACCAGCCGCACCGGGCCCAGGGGCCGCGCCAGGAAATCCACCCCGGCGGCCAGCTGGGCGAGCGTGGCGGCGGTGTCCGCCTCTGCCATCACCAGATGGTTGAAGCAGCGCTCCGGCAGCCCTTCGAGGTGCACCGCAGCGCTGCCGCTTTCCGCTTCCGGCAGCGCCGACATATTGAAATAGGGGTGCAGCCCGAAGCTGAACGGCAGCGGCCGGCTGCCGCTGTTCTCCAGCACCGCCATGATCGCCAGAGCAGAGGGTTCAAGGCGCAGCTGCAGCCGCAGCCGGAAAGGGAACGGAAAAGCCGCCAGGGTGCCGGGGCTGTCGCAGAGCTCCAGTTCCACCCCCTCCTCCTGGGGCAAGGCCCGCAGCTGCCAGGGAAGATCCCGGGCGAAGCCGTGCTGGCGCAGGGTGAAGCTGCCCTCGGGCAGCGGCAGCTGATCACCCGGCAGGTTGCCGCAGATCGGGAACAGCACCGGCATCCCCCCCCGCACCGAGAGGGCGGGATCGGCGAAGCGATCCGCATCGAGATAGAGCAGCTCGCGGCCGTTGCAGCGCCAGGCGGTGAGCAGGCCGCCCCGCTCGGGCACCAGGCGCAGCAGGTCGGGGCTGCCGGGAGCGCCTGAGCTGACCGGAGCGCTGAACTCCCAATGGGGATAGGGAAGGGTTCGCTGCAGGAGGGGCATGGCTCAGGCGCTCGGCAGGCCGGCCACCCACTCCAGCAGGGCGGCGTTCACCTGATCGGGCACCTCATCGTGGGGGCAATGGCCGGCTTCCAGCACCACCTCGGCGGTGCCGGCGGGGGCATGGCGCTGAAAAGCGCCACGGCGGCCCACGGCATTGATCCAGGGGTCGCGGATGCCCCAGAGCAGCAGCAGCGGTGCCGTCAGGGCGACGAACAGCTCATCGAGCGGCTGACCGCTGGGGATGTCGAACACCGTGCGGAACACACCGAAGGCCCCCGGGTCCCGCGAGGGGCGCAGGATCGCTTCCACCAGCGCGTCGTCGACGTTGGTGCGATCGATGTACACCTGATTGAGCGTGCGGCGGATCGTGGAGCGGCGGCGCAGGTTTTCGAACAGCAGCCGCTGCAGCACCGGGCTGCGCAGCAGCGCGCCACCGATCGTGCGCCGCGCGATCGCCCCCCAGCCCTGGGGAGGAGCCTGCTCATCGCTGAACGGGCCGGCCGCATTGATCAGCACCACCCCGGCGGCCTCGGGGCCGAGTGCCACCCCGGCGGCCAGCACAGCGAAGCCGCCGAGGGAATTGCCCACCAGCACGGTGGGCCGGCCGATGCGTTCGTGCACGTAGGCGGCCAGCTGGTCACGCCAGAGGGCGCCGCCATAACGCAGCTCGCCGGGCTTGGCGCTGCGGCCGAAGCCCAGCAGATCGATGGCGTGCACCTCGTGCCGTGCCGCCAGAGCCGGGATGTTGTAGCGCCAGTGGTCGGTGGAGGCACCGAAGCCATGCACCAGCAGGAAGGCCGGACCCACCGGCTCGGCGGGGGCCGCCTGCACCGCGTGCACCGCATGGCCCAGGTAGGCCCAGGGATCTGCGCTGGAAGGGATCAACGAAAGCCTGCCTCAGTGGTCGATGCTAGGGAGCAGTTCGAGCGGCCCGCTCTGTGCGCGACTGGTCCAGCCTGCTGTCGGGAGGGGCGCTCTGGGCCCTGGCGCTCTACCTGCCGCTGACGGTGCCGTTGGCCCGCTTCGAAGAAGCACTGGCGGAAGGGCCGCTGAATGAAGGGCTGCGCCAGCTGGCGCTGGTGGTGAGCAGCCTGTTGCTGGCCCTGGCCGTGGGGGGGATCACCCAGCTGGGCCTGAGCTGGGCGCTCAGCCCGAGCTGGGCGGCCAGCCTCGGCCTGATGGCGGTGCTGGCCGGAGCCTTCTGGGGGCTGGCCAGCCGCCGCGACCGCGATTCGCAGTGAGTCAGGCCGGCTGTTCGACAGGAGCCTCCTTGCCGCCGAGCACGAGACGCAGCAGCAGCGGCGCCAGGAAGGTGGTGCCGATCACCATGATCAGGATCGCCGCCTCCAGCGAAGGGTTGAGCAGCCTGGCCTGGGTGCCCAGGCCGAGGAAGATCAGGCCCACCTCGCCGCGGGGCATCATCCCCAGACCCACCACCAGCCGGTTGGTTTTCTCCTTGCTGAAATAGCTCCAGCCGGACACCAGCTTGCCGAGAATCGCCACCGTGAGCAGGAACCCTGCCACCACCAACCCTTCCCGGTTGCCGGGGTCCATCGGGTTGAGCACCGAGAGGTCCATGCTCGTGCCGATCAGCACAAAGAAGATGGTGGCGAACAGGGCCACCAGCGGCTTCACCGTGTCCTGGATCAGGTGGGTGTGCTTGGAGCTGCTGAGGATCAGGCCGGCAGCAAAGGCACCAAGGGCCGCTTCGAGGCCGATGGCCTGGGCCGCGAAGCAGCAGAGGCAGAGCACCACGAAAGAGGCCACCACCACTTCACCGGGGGCCTTGAGCTGATCGAGCACCCAGTCGAACAGGGGGGCGGCCGTGCGGCTGAGGAACAGGGAGGCCGCCACAAACACCGCCGCTGCCACGAGCAGCTTGATGATTGGGCCGATCTCCAGAGCGCCGCCACCGGCCAGCGCCACCACCACCGCAAGGATCACAATGCCGAGGATGTCATCGAGCACGGCGGCACCGATCACGATCTGGCCTTCCTTGGTGCGCAGATATTTGAGTTCGCCGAACACACTCGCCGTGATGCCGATGCTGGTGGCGGTCATCGCTGCACCCGCGAACACCGCCGGGATCAAGGGCAGATGGAAGATATAGAGAAGTCCGAGCGTGCCGAGCGCGAAGGGCACCACCACGCCGGTCACGGCCACGGTGGTGGCCTGCAGGCCCACCGCCACCAGCTCATCGAGTTCACTCTCGAGGCCGGTGAGGAAGAGCAGCGCGAACAGGCCAAGCGTGGCGAGCGATTCCAGGTTCGGGAACGTGGAGGTGTAAATCGACTGCACCACCTCCGGGGTGACGTCCGACAGCGAGCTGACCAGATTCAGCAGGGTGCTGTTCAGCTGCGCGCCGGTTTCGGGGGGAAGGATGAAATGCAGCCCGGAGAAACCGATCAGCACACCGGCCAGCAACTCCCCGAGGATCGTGGGGAGTTGCAATCGCACCATCACTTCGGCGAGCGCACGGGCCGCCACAAAGATCAGCAGAATCCGCCCAACGGAGATCAAGGTGGAAGCCACCTCCATCTCATGGGAGCCCATCTGGAGCAACAACTGAGGGACAGACGAGATCATTGGTGTGGAGGTCGTTCCCCGGCGGGGAGCAGCAAATTGGGTTGGACCTTAATGGGAATTCAGCTGAGTCGGCTAAAACCGAGCCGACCGAATGCAACATCCGATCACGCCAGTGGGCGGCGGCGGGTGAGGGCGGGGGCCAGGCCTGCTCCCAAGGGGTGAGGGAACGCCCACCCGGGCGCCGTCGCCCTTGCCGTCCCGGCGACGGTTGAACAGCCTTGGAGTGAGCAGGAGTGGCCCGGGTGCTGCAGCCGACGTTTTTTCTCCGGCACCCTCCCTACGGTGATTTTGCTCCGTGAGCCCCTCTCCCCGCCCTTCGCCACCATCTCCATGACGATCAGCTCGGCCAGCGCAGTGGGTTTAGAGAGGGAAACGGGAGCGAAGGCCCCGCTTGAGGCCTTGGAACTGCAACAGCTCGACGCCTGGTGGCGGGCGGCCAACTACCTGGCGGTGGGGATGATCTACCTGCAGGCCAACCCGCTGCTGCGCGAGCCGCTGCGGCATGAGCACATCAAGAACCGGCTGCTGGGCCACTGGGGTTCAAGCCCGGGCCAGGCGTTCATCTGGGCCCATGCCAACCGCCTGATCCGCGCCCACGGCCTGCAGATGATCTACCTGTCAGGGCCAGGCCATGGCGCCCCCGGCGTGCTCGGCCCCACCTACCTCGACGGCAGCTACAGCGAGATCTATCCCGATAAATCCCAGGACGCTGACGGGCTGCGCCGGTTCTTCAAGCAGTTTTCCTTTCCCGGGCACATCGGCAGCCACTGCACCCCGGAAACGCCCGGCTCGATCCATGAAGGTGGCGAGCTCGGTTACGTGCTCTCACACGCTTGCGGCGCTGTGTTCGACAACCCCGAGCTGATCGCCCTGGCCTGCGTGGGCGATGGCGAGGCGGAAACCGGCCCGCTGGCCACTTCCTGGCACGTCAACAAATTCCTCAACCCGATCAGCGACGGCGCCGTGCTGCCGGTGCTGCACCTGAACGGCTACAAGATCGCCAACCCCTCGCTGCTGGCCCGCATCAGCCGCGACGAGCTGGAAAGCCTGATGCGCGGCTATGGCTGGACGCCGCTGTTCGTGGAGGGGCACGAGCCGGAGGCCATGCACCAGGCGATGGCCGCGGCCATGGATGAAGCGGTGGAGCGGATCCTCAGCGCCCGCGCCCAGGCGCGCCAGAGCGGCGACGCGTTCCGGCCCGCCTGGCCGATGATCGTGCTGCGCTCCCCCAAGGGCTGGACCGGTCCCACCGAGCTGAACGGCAAGAAGCTGGAGGGCTTCTGGCGCTCCCACCAGGTGCCCCTGCCGGCCCCCAACAAGGACCCCGAGCAGCTGCAGATGCTGGAGAGCTGGCTGCGCAGCTACCGCCCCGAGGAGCTGTTCGACGCCGACGGCACCTTGAGGCCAGAGCTCAAGGCCCTCTCCCCCACCGGCGACCGACGCATGGGCTCCAGCCCCCATGCCAACGGCGGACTGCTGCGCCGCAAGCTGCGCCTGCCGCCGATGGAAACCTACGAAGTGCCGGTGGATCACCCGGGCCAGATCGAGCACGAGAACACAGCGCCACTGGGCGAGCTGCTGCGCGACACGATCTCCCGCAACCCCGACAGCATGCGCGTGTTCGGCCCCGACGAAACCGCCTCCAACCGCCTGCAGGCGATCTACGAGGTGAGCAAGAAGGTGTGGATGGAGGAGATCCTTCCAGAAGACAGCGGCGGCAGTGAGCTGGCCCGCAACGGCCGGGTGGTGGAGATGCTCTCGGAGCACACGCTGGTGGGAATGATGGAGGGCTACCTGCTCACCGGCCGCAACGGCCTGTTCCACACCTACGAGGCCTTCGCCCACGTGATCGCCTCGATGTTCAACCAGCACGCCAAATGGCTGGAGAGCTGCATCCACCACGCCCCCTGGCGGGCACCGATCGCCCCCTGGAACTGCCTGATCTCCTCCACCGTGTGGCGGCAGGACCACAACGGCTTCACCCACCAGGACCCCGGCTTCATCGACCTGGCCGGCAACAAGAGCGGCGAGGTGGTGCGGGTGTATCTGCCGGCCGATGCCAACTGCCTGCTGGCGGTGGCCGAGGAGGCATTCCTGGAGCCCAACGTCTGCAACGTGATCGTCTCCGACAAGCAGAAGCATCTGCAGTACTTCACGCTGGAGCAGGCGCGGCGCCACGTGGCCAAGGGAATCGGCATCGTGACCTGGGCCAGCAACGATGATGACGGCACCGAACCGGATGAGCCTGATGTGGTGATGGCCTGCGCCGGTGACATCCCCAGCAAGGAGACCCTGGCGGCCGTGGAGATCCTGCGTCACCAGATTCCCACCCTGAAGATCCGCGTGATCAATGTGGTGAAACTCTTCGCTCTCACCAAGCCGAGCGAGCACCCGCATGGCCTCTCCGACCGCGACTTCGACGGTCTGTTCACCACGGACAAGCCGGTGATCTTCAACTTCCACGGCTATCCGTGGCTGATCCACCGCCTCACGTATCACCGCAGCAACCACGCCAACATGCACGTGCGGGGCTACAAGGAGAAGGGCAACATCAACACGCCGCTGGAGCTGGCGATGAACAACCAGATCGACCGCTTCAATCTGGTGATTGACGTGATCGACCGGGTGCCCGCACTGGGGTCACGGGCCGCCCACGTCAAGGAGCGGATGAAGGAGGAAATCCTGCGGCACCGCGCCTACGCCCACATCCACGGCATGGACACCCCCGAGGTGACCAACTGGCGCTGGAGCCTTCCGGCCCCGTCGGTAGCACCAGTCGCCTGACCCGGCGCCTTCTCTCCCCACTCCTGCGCCCCCTACCCGCCCCTCTCGATGACCGACACCCAGGCCCGCCAGCTGCGTCTACCCACCCCCG
The DNA here is from genome assembly GCA_937919075.1 of uncultured Cyanobium sp. GTDB lineage: Bacteria > Cyanobacteriota > Cyanobacteriia > PCC-6307 > Cyanobiaceae > MW101C3. The sequence goes on from CALFOF010000233.1 coordinate 7,075, forward strand.
GCTGCTACGCCGATCCCCAGCGCAGCGGGCTCACGGCTGACGATCTGTTCGACAGCGTCACCGGTCACCTCTTCTACACGCTCGGAAAGCTGGCGCCCGTCGCCACCCGCCATGACGCCTACCTGGCGCTCAGCTATGCGGTGCGCGACCGGCTGATGACGCGCTACCTGGCGGGGGTGGAAGCCATCTCCGCCTCACCACGGCGCGTGGTGGCCTACCTCTCCGCTGAATTCCTGATCGGCCCCCAGCTCGGCAACAACCTGCTGATGCTCGGCATCCAGGCAGAGGCGGCTGAGGCGATGCGTCGCTTCGGCATCGAGAGCCTGGAGGAGGTGCTGGAGGTGGAGGAGGAGCCGGGGCTGGGCAACGGCGGCCTTGGCCGCCTGGCGGCCTGCTACCTGGAATCCCTTGCCAGCCTGGAGATTCCGGCCACCGGCTACGGCATCCGCTACGAGTTCGGCATCTTCGATCAGCTGGTCCGCGACGGCTGGCAAGTGGAAATCACCGACAAGTGGCTGAAGGGCGGCTGGCCGTGGGAGCTGCCCCGGCCGGATCAGGCCTGCACCGTGGGGTTCGGCGGCCACACCGAGACCTACCGCGACGGCCAGGGCTGCCTGCGGGTGCGCTGGGTGCCGGCGCAGCTGGCTGTTGGCATTCCCCACGATGTGCCGGTGCTGGGGCTACCGGGTGAACACCTGTGACCGGCTGCGGCTGTGGAAGGCGGAGGCCTCGGAGAGCTTCGATTTCTATGCCTTCAACATCGGCGATTACTACGGCGCCGTGGAAGAGAAGGTGGGCTCTGAGAACCTCACCAAGGTGCTCTATCCCAATGACGGCACTGGTGAAGGGCGCCGGCTGCGGCTGAAGCAGCAGCACTTCTTCGTGAGCTGCTCGCTGCAGGACATGGTGCGCAGCCTCGATGCCCGCCAGTTGCCGATCAGCGAGTTTCCCGATCACTGGGCCGTGCAGCTCAACGACACCCACCCCTCCATCGCGGTGGCCGAGCTGATGCGGCTGCTGATCGATGAGAAGCAGCTGGGATGGGATCAGGCCTGGGACATCACCACCCGCTCGCTGTCTTACACCAACCACACCCTGCTGCCGGAAGCGCTGGAGAAGTGGGGCCTCGACCTGTTCAGCAGCCTGCTGCCGCGCCACCTGGAACTGATCTTCGAGATCAACCGACGCTTCCTGCAGACGGTGCGCATGAAGTATCCCGGCAACGAACAGATTCTGCGGCGGGTGTCGATCATTTCTGAAGACGGCGAAAAGGCCGTGCGCATGGCCAATCTGGCCACCGTGGGCTCCCATCACGTCAACGGTGTGGCCGCTCTGCACAGCGAACTGGTGCGCACCGAGCTGTTTCCCGATTACGCCGCCATCTGGCCGGAGAAGTTCCTCAACGTCACCAACGGCGTGACCCCGCGGCGCTGGATCGCCCTGGCCAACCCCCTGCTGCGCAACCTGCTGGATGAAACGATCAGCGCCGACTGGGTGCGCGATCTCGACCTCCTGAAGGAGCTGGAGCGCTTCCAGCACGACAGCGCCTTTCTCGAACGCTGGGGCCAGATGAAACTGGCCGTCAAGCGGCGGCTCACCAACTACGTCCACCAGGCCACAGGCCTGCTGGTGGATCCCGCCACGATGTTTGATGTGCAGGTGAAGCGCATCCATGAGTACAAACGCCAACACCTCAATGCGCTGCAGGTGATCGTGCAGTATTTGCGCATCAAGCACGGGCTGGATGAGGGCCAGGCACCGCGCACGGTGATCTTTGGCGGCAAGGCCGCGCCGGGCTATTACATGGCCAAGCTGATCATCCGCCTGCTCAATGGCATCGCCGATACGGTCAACGCCGACCCTGACATGGACGGGCGGCTACGGGTGATCTTCCTGGCCGATTACAACGTGAAGCTGGGCGAGCGGGTGTACCCCGCCTCTGATCTCTCCGAACAGATCTCCACCGCTGGCCTGGAGGCCTCCGGCACCGGCAACATGAAATTCGCCATGAACGGTGCGCTCACAATCGGCACCCTCGATGGCGCCAATGTGGAAATCCGCGAGCAGGTGGGCGAGGAGAACTTCTTCCTGTTCGGCAGAACCACCGACGGCATCGAGGAGCTGCGGCAACAGGGTTACCGGCCGTGGGAGTGGGTGAGCGGCATGCCGGAACTGGCCGAAGCGCTGCGGCTGATTGAGCAGGGCCATTTCAGCAACGGCGACACCGAGCTGTTCAAGCCGCTGGTGGAGAACCTCACCGGCCGCGACCCCTTCTACGTGCTGGCTGATTTCACCGATTACCTGCGCGCCCAGGATGCGGTCAGTGCCGCCTGGGCCGACCGGGAGCACTGGAACCGGATGTCGCTGCTCAATAGCGCTCGCACCGGCTTCTTCTCCTCCGACCGTTCGATTCGTGAATACGCCGAGCGCATCTGGAAGGTGAAGCCCTTCCCGATCACGATCAGTTGCGCCATCGAAGGGGTCGAATCCCCCTGAGCCGGAGGCAGTGATGGAACCCGGCGCAACACAGGCCGCCGATCTGGTGCTGGTGCTCAATGTGGGCAGCTCGAGCCTCAAGGCCTGCCTGATCGACCCGGCCGGCACGCGGCTCTGGCAGGACCAGCGCCCCTGGGATCCCGCAGCGGCAGACGAGGCCCTGGCGTCGTTTTTGCCGGAAGCGCTGGCCCCATGGCGCCAGCGGCTGCTGCTCACCGCCCACCGGGTGGTGCATGGCGGTGGCGCGCTCACGGCGCCTACCCGCATCACCCCAGCGCAGGAGGCGGCCCTGGAGGCGCTGGTGCCGCTGGCCCCCCTGCACAACGGACCGGCGCTGGTGGTGATCCGCTGGATGATGCGCTGGCTGCCGCAGCTGCCGCAGTGGGCCTGCTTCGACACTGCCTTTCACGGCACCCTGCCGCGGGCCGCGTTCACCTATGCCATCCCCGCCGCCTGGCGCGCCGAGGGATTGCGGCGCTTCGGCTTTCATGGGCTCAACCACCAGCACGTGAGCGAAGTGGTGGCAGTGCCGCGGCTGATCAGCTGCCACCTGGGGGCGGGCTGCTCCCTGGCGGCGGTGCGCAACGGCGTGAGCATCGACACCACGATGGGCTTCACGCCGCTGGAGGGGCTGGTGATGGCCAGCCGCAGCGGCTCGGTGGATCCTGGCCTGCTGCTCGATCGCCTGCGGCAGGGCATGAGCGCCGTAGAGCTTGATCACGCGCTGCAGCAGGAGAGCGGCCTGCGTGGGCTCTCGGAGCTGAGCGGTGACATGCGCACCCTGAGGCAGGCCGCGGTGGCGGGCCACGCCGGGGCCCAGCTGGCGCTGGAGGTGTTCCTGCACCGGCTGCTTCAGGGCATCGGCGCCATGGCCGCCAGCCTGGGAGGAGTCGATGCGATTGCACTCAGCGGCGGCATCGGCCAGAACGATGCGTTGCTGGAGCAGGAGCTGCGTGAGCGCCTGGCCTGGCTGCAGCCGTTTGAGCTGCTGCGGGTTCCCGCCGATGAGGAGGGCATGGCCGCCCGCCTCTGCCGCCGGGCCAGCAGCGGCGCTGGGCCAACCGAAACCTGACGCTCAGCTGCGATCGGGCAGATCGGGGGTCTGGTGCAGGAGACGGTTGAGGCGCAGGCGATCGGCGTTGAGCGGATCGGGAGCCAGCTCACCGGCCGTTTCCCGGAACTTCTGCTCCACCTCCTCCGGCACCCGCACATCAAAGATGCGCTCCATCAGTGCTTCAATCGAAAAGAGGTGGGCATTGATGTTTTCGAGATCGCCGATCGCCTGCTGCAGGCTGTCCTGCTCGGGAGCGTCGTCATCAGACGCCAGATTGTCGGGCGCGGCGGCAGCGGCGGCAGCCGCTGGATCGGTGGGGTCGTCACCGTGGGTTTTCTGCAGCTCTTCCAGCACGCGGCCCGCCAGGGTGCGGAAAGCCTGAAGGGCAGCCCAGTTGAGCTCCTGCTGCTGACGCAGGCTGGGATTTTCGCGGATCAGTCGGTCGTGCTCCCGATAGAAACGCTGACAATCAGGGCATTGGCAGGGCTCTTCGGGCACCGCGCTCCCTTGGTTCTTCTCTGACCATCATGCCATTGGACGCCAACCTCTGCCGTCAGGCGAGATCGATGCAGGAATCCCCGCTGAAGTCGTCGTCACCGAAGGGGTCGCCATCCTCCACCTGGGCGGCGGGCAGTGGGATTTCGATCGTGCTCACCACCTGAATCACATCCCGCAGCCGCATCGAATCGGCGAACCAGCTCATCGCTTGCTCCATATCGCCACGCCGCTCGGCTTCACCGGCCTGATCCTCGTGTGCCTCGGTGAGCAGGGCGAGCCAGCAGAGGCAACGGGCCTGCACCACCGAAAGATCAAGCTCGTCGGGCTGGCCGCTGGCGATCCGTTCGCTCTCCTGCTGTACCAACAGCCTCAGCCGCAGATCATGGAGCTGGGTCATGTTCAGAAAACGACCTTGCCTACACTAGCCACGGTGGCGATTTGCAGCACGGCACCAGCGGTAGTGCCCGCTACCCCTCGAAAACATTCTGCAGCAGCGAAGAGTGGCGGTGAACCCTGCCAGCAACCTTGTGCTGGAGCAGGTGGAGGATGGGCCCTTGAGGAGGTTGCCGTGGTTCCAGCTCGGCTTCAGGCGTTGAGTGCCGCCAGGCCCAGCGCGTCGCGCCAGGTGCTCAACGGGCGCTCCCAGTGGTCTTCGAAGTGCTGGGCAATCACCAGAGAGCCGGCCGAGAGGCCCATGGCGAAACCGTTGCTCAGGGCCTGCAGCAGCGGGGCGATCGGCTCATCGTCCTGGAGCGTTTTCAGCAGCCCACCGAAAATCAGCATCACGGCCAGAGGGGAGCGCACCTGAGCCAGGTTGAAGGCCTGCAGACCGAGCTCACCCACCCCATCGGTGCCGAAGCCGGTGAGCACGTGCACGATGTCGTGGGTCTCCCGCAGGCGGTGCACCAGTTAGTCGGAGTTGGAGATGATCGGCGCGTGATCGATCAACGCCTCCGGGGATAGACCCTGCTCGATCAGGTGCCGGGCGTAGGCATGGCCGAGGCTGCCGGCCGGCATGGCCTCGAGCGCCTCAAGATCCAGCGGTTGTGGTCGCCAGCGCTCCGCCACCAACGCCGCCATCTGCGGGTTGGCGAGCAGATGGCGGTGCATCTGATTCGCGAGCGGACTGTTCTGCAGGCTCCGCACCACCGCAAACACGCTGTCGAGCTGGTCGGGGTTGCGCAGAAAGGTGCTCAGGGCCGCCACCATGCGCAGCGACTGCAGGCGCTGGGGAAGATTGAACATGCCAGCGCCCGATGATTGAAACCATGATGCCAGCGGTGAGCCCACGGCCGCACAGCTGCCGTGTCCATACTCATCCGCTGAGTGATGCGCAGATGCATGAAACCAACGGCACAAGCCATGGCAAGGTGAACAAGATCACCGCAACTGCACCGCAGTTGTTGACTCTGCTGCAGTGACCAGCGCAGTCAATGCGAATGGGGAAGAGCACGTCCGACGGACAGCACCAACGGCAGACTGCCAGCCTGGTGAACCGTGGTGTGTATCAAGTGGAGATAATCTGGCCGCACCGGAGTTCGCGGTTGGTTGCCGAAGGCACAGCCGCACCCATCAGGCCCTTCCGCTGGCTGAGAGCCATCCCATGAGCCAAGACCTCACCACAACCAGAAAACCACGGCTCACCTCGGCCTTTCAGCGGCTGATGTCGGTGCATTGGTGGATGGCAGGCCTCTATCTGCTGTTGTTCAGCGGCGGCGCCTTCATGGCCCAGCTGAGTCGCGAGGTGTCCTTTCGCGGCTCTCTTTATGACGTGCACAAATCAATCGGCCTGCTCACCATCGCCCTGCTGCTCTGGCGGATCGTGGTGCTGCTTCAGGTGTGGTGGAAGAAGTACACCCGGCACCTGCCTCGGCTGAGCCCGAAGTGGTGGAGAAATATGTTGCTGCATGCCTTGCTTTATGGCTTCATGGTGGTGGTTCCACTGGCCGGATTGCTGCTCTCCAATTCCTTCAAGGCAGGCAATGTTGCGTTCTTCGGCCTTGTGATTCCCGATCTGTTTCCGGAAAACAAGGCGCTGGTGGAGCTGGGCCGCAGCCTGCACTTCTGGCTCTCTTACACCTTTCTCGCCTTCATCGTTCTGCATACCATCGCCCAGTGGCGAGTGGCGCAGGCCAACCTGCGCCGGCTGGGCGACAGCATCAAGCGCCTGCGCCCCTCGGGGGTGGCTCCCAGCTGAGGCGGCCTGAGCGGGGCCACGCTTCAGCAGCAGGAGCCGCTTGTTGAAGACGGGGCTGCCGCGGAGGAGGCAGCGGCTGCGGCAACGGTCGTGGCCTCGGGCCCGCCAAACGGCAGGGCCGTGCCACAGCCTTCGAACAGGCCGTAATGGCGGCTGAAATCACCGATGAAGCTGAAGTGCGGGGCCAGGCGGCTGTCAGCGAGCATGCGGAAGGTGTTGCCGCACACCGGAAACACCTTGCCGGCCTCGATCCAGTGGTGCTTGTCGAAGGGCAGGGCGTGGGGGTGCTCGGCGATCGTGCCGCGATAGATCACCGCCTGGCCGTGGTCTTCACAGGCATCCTCCAGTTCGGGGATGGAAAACAGCCGGTAGGTGGCGGAGAAGAAGCGGATCGCGCCGGTGCGGGCGGCCAGCTCCGGATCAGTGATCTCCAGGGGCCGGTCGTTCACCAGGCGGGGATCAGCAAAGCCGGCCTGGCGGGCCAGCCGCACAAAATCGTTCCAGTAGAGGGCGCCGCTGAGGCATTCGCCGTAGAGCACCGGATCGTGGCGCAGGGCCTCAGGCACGCGCCGGTCGGCGTACACATCGGCGAAGAAGAACTCGCCGCCGCTCTTGAGCAGGCGCCGCACCCCCTCCAGTACGGCCAGCTTGTCGGCCGAGAGGTTCACCACGCAGTTGGAGATCACCAGATCGAAGCTGCCGGGCTCCAGGGGCAGCTGATCGAGCTGCTCGATCCGGCCCTCGAGGAACGTCACGTTGGCGAAGCCGAACTGGTCCGCGTGGTGCGCCTGATGCTGCCGGGCCACCGCCAGCTGCTCCGGCGTCATGTCCACCCCCACCACCGCGCCGCTGGCGCCCACCAGCTGGGCCAGCAGGTAGACGTCGCGGCCACTACCGCAGCCCAGATCCAGCACCCTCAGGCCCTCCAGCAGCGGCGGCACCACCAGGCCGCAGCCGTAGTAGCGCGCCAGCACCTCGGGATGGATGCGGGCCAGCAGGGGCTTCAGGGCCGCCGGCACGCTGCTGGCGTCGCAGCAGGCGTCGGTGCGCAGGTCGGCGCTGCCGCTGAGCGTGGAGCCGTAGTACTCCTGCACACCGCGGCTGACATCGATGGAGGTGACGTCTGGCGTGCTGGTGG
>CALFOF010000234.1 GCA_937919075.1 uncultured Cyanobium sp.
CAGCCGCATTGATCTGCTGCTCACGCCCGCCGAGGGGGCCGCTGATTCCCGCATGATTTATGTGGAAATCAAGAACACCACCTGGAGCCGCGGTTCCCTGGCCCTCTTTCCGGACACGGTCACAGAACGGGGCCAGAAGCACCTCGAAGAGCTGACCGACCTGGTGCCGGAGGCCCGCGCCATGCTCATCCCTTGCCTCAGCCGCAGCGATGTGAATCGCTTCGCACCAGGCGACTCTGCCGATCCCCGCTACGGAGAGCTCTTCCGCACCGCGCTGGCGGCCGGGGTTGAGGTGCTGCCCTGTCGGTACGACTTCCGGGAGGACGGGGTGACGTGGCTGGGCACCACACCGGTGCTGACGCATGAGGTTTCAGGCGACACATCCTCTTGTCTTTGAGCGATCTGTAGCCGTCGACACCACAAGAACACGCGTCAGAAAGGAAGTTTGGCGGCCAGGGACGCGCTTCCGAGCGTCATCCACTTCCGACAACCCTCCTGGTCTTTTCCTACATGACCATTGCAACCCAAGCCCCTCGACACCGGCGCCCCAAGCGCCTGTCGGAGGCGAGCCTGCTCGAAGCTCCCCCACTGCTGCTTCGTCGCATCAGGGGCATGAGCAATTCCCGCACCCTCACCTGGATCGCCTGTGTTCCGCTGGCGCTGTTCGGTCTTGGTGTGTTCAACCTTTCGGCCCACGCTGCCGAGCTGCCTGAGCTCACCCCGGCCTTCCTGGCCAACAACATGTTCCTGTTCGTGTGCGCCGTTCTGGTGATCTTCATGAACGCCGGATTCGCCATGGTGGAAGCCGGAATGTGTCGCCAGAAGAATGCCGTCAACATCCTGGCCAAGAACCTGATCGTCTTCGCCCTGGCGGTGACGGCTTACTGGTTCATCGGCTACAAGATCATGTACAACGCCGACTGGGTCATCCCCGGAGTGCTCAAGTTCGGTGGAGTTTTCTTTGATCCCACAGTCACTCCTGAGATGGTGACCGATGGCAAGCTCGTTCCCAGCATCGACTTCCTCTTCCAGGCAGCCTTCGCAGGCACGGCCGCCACGATCGTGTCGGGTCTGGTTGCAGAGCGCATCAAGTTTGTCGAGTTCGTGATCTTTTCACTGGTGCTTGTTGGCATCCTCTACCCCATCTCCGGCTCCTGGCAGTGGAACTTCCCCGATGACACCGGTGCTGGTGGCGGTTGGCTCAACCAGCTTGGTTTCATCGATTTCGCTGGCTCCACTGTTGTGCACAGCTTCGGCGCCTGGGCTGGAGTAGTGGGTGCCGTGCTGCTAGGCCCCCGGATCGGCAAATTCGCTGGTGACAAGACCCAGGCCATTCCGGGCCACAACCTCTCGGTCGCAACCCTGGGCTGCCTGATTCTCTGGATCGGTTGGTACGGCTTCAACCCCGGCTCCTGGCTGTCCATGGCTCCGGAAGTTCCCTACATCGCCGTGACAACCACGCTAGGAGCTGCCGGGGGCGGCATCGCAGCCACAGTCATGAGCCAGTTCACCGGCGGTAAGCCCGACCTCACCATGACCATTAACGGCATTCTTGCCGGTCTTGTGGGTGTGACCGCCGGCTGTGATGCCTTCTCCATGCCTGCTGCTTGGGTGGTTGGCTTCATTGCCGGCGTCATCGTGGTGTTCTCGGTGTCCTTCATCGACAGCCTCAAGATCGATGATCCTGTCGGGGCCTTCTCCGTGCACGGCACCTGCGGCATGTGGGCCACCCTTGCTGTTGGTCTGTTCAACACCGACAAGGGTCTGTTCACCGGCCATGGCTTCGGCCAGCTCGGTATTCAGATCCTGGGCGTTGTGGCCATCGGTCTGTTCGCCATTGTGAGTTCCTGGATCGTCTGGTCCGTGCTAGGCGCCCTCAGCGGCGGCATCCGGGTCACGGAAGCAGAAGAAGTTGAAGGTCTCGACATCAGCGAGCACGGCATGGAGGCCTATCCCGATTTCGCCTCCACCTCCAGCTGATCTTCGTTTCCACAAAGGCGCCCCGGCCTGAGCCCGCGCCTTCCACCCACGGCTCAGGCCGTGGGTTTTTTCGTCAATGGCCCGGGCCCGCCCATAGAGTCGTCATTGATGTGGGGCGATGCCGTGGACACCCGTGCCTTCAAGCGCTCGCTGCACCATTCAGAGCGCTACAACCGCCGCGGCTTCGGGCGTGCCGAAGAGGTGGCCGGCAGCCTTGAGCAGGCTTATCAGAGCGCGTTGATCGCCACAATCCGTGAGCAGGGCTACGAGCTGCGCCACGGGCGCCTCACGATCAAGCTGGCCGAGGCCTTCGGCTTCTGCTGGGGCGTGGAGCGGGCGGTGGCGATGGCTTACGAAACGCGCCGGCACTACCCGAGCGAGCGGATCTGGATCACCAACGAGATCATCCACAACCCCTCGGTGAACGACCATCTCCGCCAGATGAACGTGCAGTTCATTCAGGTGGAGGAAGGCGTCAAGGATTTTTCCGAGGTGGGCACCGGCGATGTGGTGATCCTGCCGGCCTTTGGCGCCACGGTGCAGGAAATGCAGCTGCTCAATGAGCTGGGCTGCCACATCGTCGACACCACCTGCCCCTGGGTGTCGAAGGTATGGAACACGGTGGAGAAGCATAAGAAGCAGGCCTTCACCTCGATCATTCACGGCAAGGTGAAGCACGAGGAAACCCTCGCCACCAGCTCCTTCGCCGGCACCTACCTGGTGGTGCTCGACACCGCTGAAGCCCAGATGGTCTGCGATTACATCCTCGGGCAGGGCGATCGCGCGGCCTTCATGGAACGCTTCGCCAAGACCTGCTCGCCGGGCTTCGACCCCGAGTGCGACCTCGCTCGGGTGGGGGTGGCCAACCAGACCACCATGCTCAAGAGCGAAACCGAGGACATCGGGCGCATGTTCGAGCGCACGATGCTGGCCCGCTACGGGCCCACCGCTCTCAACGACCACTTCCTGGCCTTCAACACGATCTGTGATGCCACCCAGGAGCGGCAGGACGCCATGTTCTCGCTCGTGGACGAACCGCTGGATCTGCTGGTGGTGATCGGCGGCTACAACTCCTCGAACACCACGCACTTGCAGGAAATCGCCATCAGCCGCGGCATCCGCTCCTTCCACATCGACACGCCCGAACGAATCGGCCCCGGCAACCGCATTGAGCACAAGCCCCTGGGCGGCGAACTGGAGAGCGTGGCCCCCTTCCTGCCGGAGGGGCTGCTGAAAGTGGGAATCACCTCCGGCGCTTCCACCCCCGACCGGGTGGTGGAGGATGTGATTCGTCACCTGATGGAGCTGTGCGAGCCCTGAGCACCCCGCCCTGCACCGCGCCGCCTTGCGCTGTGCCGCCCGCACCCGTGCCAGCGGCGTCAGCTCCGACAACGGCAGCGGGCAGGGGCAGCGACCAGCTGCGTTGCTTGCCACAGGGGCATCTCAACCTGCTGTCACATCGGCTGCCTACCAGCCGGACGCCGCGATTTACGGTTGCTCGTGACAACCAGAAACAGTTCATCCACTCTGGCCTCCGGTAGGTCCAAACCTTTGACCTTCACCCAGCCCCGCCACCTCTCCACCGCTGTTGTGCCCATTTCCCAGTTACGCAACGGGGAGGATGCGCGCATCCGGTGCTACACGAGCGTCTTCGCCGATCTGATGGAAATGCGTGCGGAGCCACGCACCGTTGCCACCTACCTCGACCACCACGACGGCTGGTTTCGCCGCTGTGCGGCGCCCATGCAGGTGCTGCCGCTCGGACATAACGGCTACGCCCTCACCCTCGGACGCTTCGGCAACTTCGGCTTTGAGGTGCAGCCCACGATCGGGCTCGAGCTGCTGCCCCAGAGTGAAGGGGTCTACCGGATCGTGACGATCCCACTCCCGGAAGGCGACCCCGCCCTGCAACAGATCTACGACGTGGCCTTCAACGCCTCTCTGCAGCTTGAGCGCGGCGAAGGCGATCAGGCCCTGGCCACCATGGTGCGTTGGACGCTGGATCTGAGCGTGTGGATCCGTCTGCCCGCTGTGATCGGGCTCCTGCCTGAAGGACTGGTGCAATCGAGCGGCGATCACCTGCTGCGCCAGATCGTGCGGCAGATCTCCCGCAAGCTCACTTGGAAGGTGCAAGAGGATTTCCACGCCACCCACCAGCTCACCTGCCCGCCGAGGCGCAAGGCACGCTTCTGAGCGCCTGGCTCACGGCCCAAGCCCTACTTGCCCGCCTCTGCTCGCCCAGCCCTGATGGCTGGGATGAGGCCATCAGAGGAAAGGGATCGAGTCGCTCGATCGAGCTCTATGTAGGCCTCAGCGGTTGGGCCCTGTGCAGGCTTAGCGGTTCTGGCTCTGTGGAGACTTAGCGACTCCTCTTTCTCTGCAGGGCCTCAGCGGCTCGTCCAGATCTTGTTAACGATCTGCATGCCGCTGACCGCCTGCCACAGGAACAGCGACATCACCGTCATGTTGAGTCCCACATGCGCCTTGCGGGCGAGCATGTTGCCCTTTTGCATGGCAGGAGCGAAGGCGGCGGCCACGGCGATCAGGCTCACCATGGCGATGCCCGCCAGCAGGTGCGGCCCCACGAACAGCTTGCCGTTGTTGATGTAGGTGACGGCCATCCCGCCGAAGCTGCCGAGCACCATCAGCGCCAGCACCAGGCTGCCGATCTGAAAGTGGCGCTGGGCGAACTTGCCCTTGATCAACTCCTTGCGCTGTTCGGGTTCAGCGGTGCGGGTCTTCTTCGCCTTCACCCCCAGATAAAGGGCGTAGCCGAAGAGCGCCAGCAGCGCCCACATCAGCAGGGGATGCAGGAAGTTGAGATTGAAGGCCAGGGCATCCGGCATCGAAGTGAGAACGGTGACGTTGCGAAGCTACAACTCACGGTGACGTCCCGTCCGTTCAGTGGAGAAAGTGGCGACGTCCTGTAGTGACCATCGCCAGGCCGAGCTCATCGCAGGCCCGGATCGAATCGTCGTCGCGCAGGCTGCCGCCCGGCTGGATCACCGCTGTGATGCCTTGGCGTGCGGCCAGGCGCACGGTGTCGTCAAAGGGGAAGAAACCATCGCTGGCCAGCACCGCCCCCGGAGCCGCCTCTGCCGCCGCTTCAAGCGCGAGCCGCGCCGATCCCACCCGGTTCATCTGGCCAGCACCGATGCCGAGGCTGGCCCCATCGCGCGCCACCACAATCGCGTTGGAGCGCACGTGACGCACCAAGCGCCAGGCAAAGCGCAGATCCTCCAACTCGGCGGCTGTCGGCGCCCGGCCCGTCACCACCTGCCACCCGGCTTCGTCCACCGGCTGATCGTCGAGGTCCTGCTGGAGCAGCCCGCCCAGCACGCTGCGCCACTGGTGGCGGGGGCCCCGGGCGATCGCGGCCGCATCGAGCTCCAGCAGGCGCAGGTTGGCCTTGGCGCCCAACTTCTCGCGAGCCTCCAGGCTGTAGCCCGGTGCCACCACGCATTCCAGGAACAGACCAGCGAGCAGCTCGGCGGCCGCCTGATCCACCGGTGTGTTGAGCGCCACGATCCCGCCGAAGGCCGAGGTGCGATCGGCGTCGAGGGCCCGCCGCAGGGCCATCGCCCCATCGGCCGCAACCGCCACGCCGCAAGGATTGGTGTGCTTCACCACCACAGCGGCCGGCACGTCTGCGGCGGTGCCCTGCGCCAGGTCGGCGTAGCCGAACTCCCGCACGGTGGCGAGGGCGGCTTCGAGATCCAGCAGGTTGTTCATGCTCAGCTCCTTGCCCTGCAGCTGGCGCGCCGCGCCCCAGCCGGCGGCAGGAGCAGAAAACCAGGACGCCTGCTGATGGGGATTTTCTCCGTAACGCAGGGTCTGCTGCAGGGGCAGCTCGATGGCCAGCGGCTGCGGCGGCGCGGCGACCTCCAGGCGGCTTTCCAGCCAGGCGCTGATGGCTGTGTCGTAGGCGGCGGTGTGGCGGAAGGCCTCCAGGGCCAGGCGCTGGCGCAGCGCCACGTCGAGCGCGCCGGCCGCCAGGGCGGCCAGGAACAGCTCGTACTGGGCCGGGCTGGTGAGCACGGCCACGGACGCATGGTTCTTGGCAGCGGCGCGCACCATCGCCGGGCCGCCGATGTCGATCGTTTCCACCGCGGTTTCCCAGCTCACGGCCGGGTCGGCCACCGTTTCGCGGAACGGATAGAGGTTCACCACCACCACATCGATCGGGGGGATGCCTTGGGCCTCAAGGTCGGTCTGGTGGGCGGCGTCATCGCGGCGGGCCAGGATGCCGCCATGGATGCGGGGGTGAAGGGTCTTGACCCGGCCGCCAAGGATTTCCGGGGAGCCGGTGTGCTCCGCCACCCGCGTGACCGGCAGGCCCGCCGCCGCCAGCACCGCGGCAGTGCCGCCGCTGGAGAGCAGGCGGAAGCCATGGCTGTGGTGGAGGGTGTGGGCCAGCGCCACCACGCCCTGCTTGTCCGACACACTCAAAAGCGCCGTGGGTGCCATGTCGATCGAGACGCGATTGCCACAACCTACGCAGCAACCCCCCGTTTTTTTCCGCCCCCACCCCTCCAATGCCTACCGATCACTGTGTCCATGGACCGGACGAGGCGAAGCAACGCCTGGTGCTGCTGCACGGCTGGGGCGCCGACGCGGATGATCTGATCGACCTCGGCCAGGAACTGGTCGGTCCGGACATCGGCCTGGTGGGGCTGCGGGCCCCTGAGCCCCATCCGCAGGGCATGGGCCGCCAGTGGTACGACCTGCAGAATCCGCTCTGGCCGGAGCTGGTGGACGCGGCCCGCCAAGCGCTGCGGCTGCGCCTGCAGCAGCTGGGTGAGCAGGTGCCGTTGGAGCACACGGTGGTGCTGGGCTTCTCCCAGGGCGCCGCGATGGCGGTGGATGTGGCCAGCACCCTGCCGCTGGCGGGCGTGATCAGCTGCAGCGGCTATCCCCACCCCGACTGGCTGCCGCGCGGCCCTATGCCCCGGGTGCTGCTCACCCATGGCCACGAGGATCCGGTGGTGCCCTATGCCGCCAGCGAAAGGCTGCAGCAGTTGCTGCTGGGCGCCGGCGGGGAGGCCGAACTGCTGGGCTTCAGTGGAGGGCACAGCATCGATCCGGCACTGTTTCCGCAGCTGCGGGCATTCCTGAAAGATCAGCTCGGCGCTGCACCGGCCTGAGCAGATCCTGGGGAAGGCCAGCCCCTGGGGGCCGCCTTCCCGCAGAGAGAATCAGACGAAGGCGTATTCGTACTCTTCCATTTCTTCCCAGTCGTCGGCGGCGCCGGATTCGATGCCGGCGAACAGGTTTTCTTCGCCGATCTCATCGACGATCAGACGCAGAGAGGGAAACAGGAAGTGGTTCTCTTCGGCGTACTGGGCGCTGAACAGGCCTTTTTCGCCCCAGAAAAAGCGATCGGTGGTGTGCTCGTTGCGGCGCACGTTGAGCAGAGCCGGCGGCACCAGCGCGGATTCGGCAATGAAGCGCCGGGCGGCCGTGACCGGTTTGTGTTCACCGGTTTCGAGGTTGTGGGTGGGCACATGGGCCAACACACGCTGACCGGCAAGACGACGGCGGCTGATCCGCTTGCGCTTCTTCGACATGGAACGACTCCCGAGGGGGAGGAAAGTGAGGATGGGTTTTGTGGCTTGCCAAGGCGAGCCACGATGAGTGCGCACCCGTAGCGGGTGCGGGGAACGACCAAAACAAAGCCGTCTGGGAGCAGGGGTGTGCAGTGCGGCCTGCTGCCAGGCCGCGCCCGAACACAACGCGGATAACGACGCGGCGCACCCGAACGGGGCGCCGAACAGCAGAAGGGACGATTCAGCCTCTGCTGTAGCCTCGATTGCAAGGGAAATGCAACCGGTGCCGCCGATACCTCCGCAGTGCCATCCGCTCCCGGATAGCGAAGTATTGGTCGATACGTAAATCTTAAGCCTTTTTCCGAAATCCGCATCATCGGATCGCAACATCTTTCGGCAACCCGTTCGTTCCAGTGCTGATGGAGGTTTCTGCGCGCTTCACGGCCTTCCTGACCCATCAGCTGGATCAGTTCTCCGATCGCTCTGACCTCCACTCCCTGGTCGTTTACCTCGCGATGACGCGCCAGGGCGGCAAGCCAGGCCTGGTGCCGGTGGGCCATTGGCCACCCAGTGCCACCGCGCTCCCCCCCGTCGAAGAAGACCGCAGCCTGCAGCTACCTTGCCCGGAGCGCCGCTGGCTGCCGTTGCGCCGCGAGCAGCTCCTGCTCGGTGCCATCCGGGTGGAAACGGCCTCCCTGCCCTGGTCACCCACACTCACGCCACGGCTGCAGGCCACAGCCCAGGCGGTCACCGAAGTGCTCTGCCTCGATCTGGAGGAGCAACGGCTCACCCGTCAGTTGAAGCGGAACCAGGAGGATCTGCGGCTGCTGGTGCACCAGCTGCGCAACCCGCTTGCCGCCTTGCGCACCTTCGGCAAGCTGCTGCTGCGTCGCCTGGAGGGCGACCCTGACAACCGCTCCCTGGTGGAAAACCTGCTGGCGGAAGAGCAGCAGCTCAACCGCTATGTGGAGGCGATCGACGGCCTGATCGAGCGGCCCCTGATCGGCCCCGGCAGTCTGGATCCCCAGCCCCTGCTGCTGCCGCCCTCCCTGAGTTCGGGCCAGCCCCAGGCGCTGGCGGAGCGCCTCGATCCCCTGCTGAAACGCGCCGCTGCCACGGCCTCGCTGCAGGGCCGCCGCTGGCTGGGCTGCGAGGCGCTGCCCCAGTGGTTCGGCGATAGCGGCGCCGTGGCCGAGATTGTGGCCAACCTGCTGGAGAACGCCTTTCGCTACTGCCCTCCCGGCGCACCGATCGGGCTGGAGGTGGGCCACGACCCCGGCGACGGCGAGCGGCCCCGGCTGATCATCTGGGACGGCGGGGCGCCGATCGCCGCCGCCGAACGGGAAACGATCTTCGAGCGCGGCCGGCGGGGGGCACAGGCGGCCGGCCTGGCCGGTACGGGCCTCGGGCTCACCCTGGCGCAGGCGCTGGCCCGCAGCATGGGCGGCGATCTCACCCTGCACATCCCGCCGCAGGCGCTGGATGCCGCCCTGCCTGCCATGGGCAATGCCTTCTGCCTGCAGCTGCCCGCCAGCAGCGCGCCCGCCGTGGGGCAGCTCAGGCCAGCGCCAACGCCACAGCCATAACTCCAAGCGCCACGGCTTCGCACCATTCCACGCAGGCGCCGTAGGTGTCGCCGCTGTGGCCGCCCAAGCGGCGCCCCAGCAGCCAGGGAATCGCCAGCGCAGGCGCCAGGCCGAGGCCGCCCAGGCCGCCCAGACCCACCGGGCCGGAGGCCAGGGCCAGCAGCAGCAGCAGCGGCAGGGAGGGGAGCAGTTCGCGGCCCAGGCCGCGCCAATGCTGGCGATGAAAGCCAGCCGTGCCGCCGCTGGCCTGCCGCAGGTAGGGAAAGCATTGAATGGCCACCAGCGGGGCGAGACGCCCCCACACCGCCGCCCAGATCAGCGCCAGAGCCACCAGCGGCGCCGGGGCCAGCTCGGCGAGGGTGAACAGGCCGGCAGCACGCAGCAGCAGCCATTGCGCGAAGGCGACCACGCCGCTGGCGCCCACCCGGCTGTCGTCCATCGCCTCCAGCGCCCGCTCGCCTGCCGCCAGTCCGTCGGCGGTGTCCATCACCCCATCAATGTGAATCCCGCCGCTGAGGCTGATGCCGCAGACCAGCACCAGGGCCACCTGGGCCGCCGGGGGCAGCCAGCCATCGGTGAGGGCCCAGAGCAATGCCTGCAGGCCGCCGAGCACGGCGCCGATCCAGGGCCCGAAGCGGGCGATGCGCTCGAAGCGGGGCTGCACCCCCGGCCAGGCCGGCAGCACGCTGTAGAAGATCCAGGCGCCGGCGAGCTCCTGCCACCAGGCCGGCGCGGCGGATGGAGATGGCGGACGGGAGGGCACGGGCCGCAACGCCACGGAAGGGAGCACCTAGGTTCGTCCCCCGTGCGCGCTGACGCCGTGAACCGCTCCGCCCCCGAGGCTGCCGGGCCTGAGGCTGCCGGGTCTGAGGCCGAGGCGCCGTTCCGCTTTGAGGTGTCCCACCGCTGCAGCCACAGCCACGCCCGCTGCGGCAGCTTCCACACCCCCCACGGGGTGGTGGACACGCCGCGCTTCATGCCGGTGGGCACCCTGGCCACGGTGAAGGGGGTCACCCCCGAGCAGCTGCGCGCCACCAACGCCCAGATGGTGCTGGCCAACACTTATCACCTGCACCTGCAACCAGGCGAGCAGGTGGTGGCAGAAGCGGGCGGCCTGCATCGCTTCATGGGCTGGAGCGGACCGCTGCTGACCGATTCCGGCGGCTTCCAGGTGTTCAGCCTTGGTGCGATCAACACGATCAACGACGAGGGCGTGGTGTTCCGCTCCCCCCGCGACGGCGCCCGCATCTCGCTCACGCCGGAGCGGTCGATGGAGATCCAGATGGCACTGGGGGCGGATGTGGCCATGGCCTTCGACCAGTGCCCCCCTTATCCGGCCAGTGAAACCGATGTGGCGGAAGCCAACCGGCGCACGCACCGCTGGCTGGAACGCTGCATCAGCCACCACAGCCGCCCCGATCAGGCCCTGTTCGGCATCGTGCAGGGGGGCACCCATGCCCACCTGAGGGAGGAATCGGCGCGGGCGGTGGCGGCGATGGGCCTGCCCGGCATCGCCATCGGTGGGGTGAGCGTGGGCGAGCCGGTGGAGGCGATGCACCGCATCGTGCGTCAGGTGACGCCGCTGTTGCCAGACGACCGGCCGCGGTATCTGATGGGGGTGGGCAGTTACCGCGAGATGGCGATCGCGGTGGCGCAGGGGATCGATCTGTTCGACTGCGTGCTGCCCACCCGGCTCGGCCGGCACGGCACCGCCCTGGTGGGAGGCGAGCGCTGGAACCTGCGCAATGCCCGCTTCCGCCATGACCACACCCCGCTCGATCCCAGCTGCCCCTGCCCGGCCTGCGCCCACCACAGCCGCGCCTACCTCCACCACCTGATCCGCAGCGACGAACTGCTCGGGCGCATCCTGCTCAGCCTCCACAACCTCACCCAGTTGCTGCGCTTCACCGGGGCGATGGCGGCGGCGATCCGGGACGGGTGTTTTTCAGAGGATTTCGCTCCGTGGGAGCAGGGATCTCCGGCGGCGCACACGTGGTAGCGTCCGCTCCACACAGGTTTCCAAGGCCCGAGATGCCTTTCTCCATGCTGTTCGCCATCGCGACTGCCAACACTGCGGCGGGGTCCACCCTGGCCCAGCTTCCCGAGGCTTATCAGGCCTTCGGTCCCTTGGTGGACATCCTGCCGATCATTCCTCTGTTCTTCCTGCTGCTGGCCTTCGTCTGGCAGGCCTCGGTGGGCTTCCGCTGATCAGTTTCTGCTGATTGTCTTTCGCTGCTAGCGGCAGATCTAGGCCCGTTCGCTTCAGCGGCGCTCCCGGATCACCGCCCAAGCGAAGGCCGGCAAGGCCAGCATTCGCCGCCAGCGGGCGGGTTCCTGGATAAGACGGAACAACCACTCCAATTGCAGGGTGCCCATCCACCGGGGCGCCCTTTTTTTGACGCCAGCCCAGACATCGAAGCTGCCGCCCACCCCCATCCACAGCCCGGAGTGGCCGTGGTGGACGCGTTGAATCCAGGTCTCCTGGCGGGGCACGCCCAGCGCCACCAGCACCAGATCGAGCTGGGCGCTCTGCAGAGCATGCTCCAGGCCCGGCCAGGCTTCCGGCGCCTGGTAGCCGTGGATCGTCAGCACCAGCTGGAGCGCCGGCAACCGCCGGCGCAGGTGCTCGCTCAGCGCCGCCATCACATCCGGGCTGGCCCCCACCAGCGCCACCCGCCAGCCGACCTCAGCGGCCTGCTGCAGCAAGCGATCCGCCAGCTCGATGCCCGGCGTGCGCCGTACCCGATGCCCCTGCCGCCGCAGGGCCCACACCACGCCGGCGCCATCGGGAATCACCAGCTCGGCGGCTTGGATCACAGCACCCAGCTCCGGCTGCTCCAGCGCCGCCATGGTCATCTCGGCATTGAGGGTGACGATCTGGCCGCCACCGCCGTCATGGAGATCCAGCGCTGCCGCAAACACGTCCGGGCAGACAGCCACCGGCAGGCCGAGCACCCGGGAGCGCCGGCCAGCCAACGGGGTGGATTGTGTGGCCATCGCTGCCTGAGGGCCGTGGGGCCGCGGGAGAGAATGAGTGGAGAGTACCGGCGCCGCTGGCGCCGTGATTCCCGTCGCAAGGAGCCGAAGCAGGGATGACAGACAGCTGGGCAGCGGACACCTGGAGCAGCGGCGATCCCTCCCATGGCCTGCCCACACCTGAAGCGCCGGTGATGCAGGGGCCGCTGCGGCTGGAGCGGGCCGAGGCCGCAGCGCTGCTCGAGCGGCTCTACGCCCAGATCGACCATGTGGTGCTGGTGCGCCAGCACCCGATCAGCGGACTGCTGCCCGCCAGCACCGCCCACACCGTGCATGGCAACTACGGCGATGCCTGGGTGCGCGACGGGGTGTATTCGATCCAGTGCGTCTGGGGGCTGGCCATCGCCCAGCGGCGCCTGCACGGGGCCGGCACGCGCGTCTATGAGCTGGAGCAGCGAGTGCTGCAGCTGATGCGCGGTCTGCTCACGGCGATGATGCGCCAGGCCCACAAGGTGGAGCGCTTCAAGCGCAGCCTCGACCGCCTCGATGCCATCCACGCCAAGTTCGAGACCTCCAGCGGCGATCCGGTGGTGCCTGATGACGGCTGGGGCCACCTGCAGCTCGATGCCACGGCGCTCTACCTGCTGCAGCTGGCGCAGCTCACCCGGGCGGGGCTGGTGGTGGTGCGCGGCCATCACGAGCGGGATTTCCTGCAGAACCTCGTGTACTACGTGGCCCGCGCCTATCGCGTGGCCGATTACGGCATCTGGGAGCGGGGCGACAAAGGAAACCACGGCGAACCGGAACGCAATGCCAGTTCGATCGGTTTGGTGAAGGCGGCGCTGGAAGCGCTCGAAGGGCTGGATCTCTATGGCCCCCATGGCAACGGCAACTGCCGTCTGCACATTCCCCACGACGCGATCGTGCGGTTGCGGCGGGCCCTGCAGGCCCTGCTACCGCGGGAATCAGCCAGCAAGGAAGTGGACAGCGCCTGCCTCGCGGTGATCGGCTACCCGGCCTGGGCGGTGGACACGCCCGAGCTGGTGGAGCGCACCCGCACCAAGATCCGCCGCGAGCTCGGCGGCGCCTACGGCTACAAGCGCTTTCGCCGCGATGGCCACCAGACCCTGATCGAAGACCACAACCGCCTCCACTACGAGCGGGAGGAGCTGGCGCAGTTCGAGAGCATCGAATGCGAATGGCCCCTGTTCCTGGGCTATGAGCTGGTCACGGCCTGCTGCGAGCAGCGCTGGGAGGAGGCCTGGCGCTGGCGGCGGCGGCTGGAATCGGTGAGCGTGCTGGTGGATGGCGTGCCGTTGCTGCCCGAGCTCTACCTGGTGCCGGAGGAGGCGATTGCCGCGGAGCGGCGCCAGCCCGGCAGCCAGGCCCGGGTGCCGAACGCCAATGTGCCGCTGCTGTGGACCCAGAGCCTCACCTGGCTGGGGGATCTGCTGCTGCACGGCCTGATCGAGCCCGAGGACATCGACCCCTGCGGGCGGCGGCTGCCGCGGCCCCTGGGGGCGGAGCAGGTGCTGGTGGCGCTGGCACCGGCCACCGCCGAGATCGCCGCCGCCCTGGAGCAGAAAGGCCTGCCGGTGAGCCGGCCAGACGGTGCCGTGCGCATCGCCAGCTCCCAGCAGCTGGCACGGCGCAAGGCTCAGGTGGGCGCCAACGCCCGGCTCGGCCTCAGCGGCCATCCGCCCGTGCGGATGGAAACCATGGCCACGGCGCGTCTCTACCGCTGCCCTGGCGCCGACGGCGAGGACACCATCGCCTTCCTGCCCGCCGTGCTGGAGGAAGGCACCTTCTACCTGGCGGACGACCCCGAACAGCTCGCCGACACGGTGGTGAGCGAGCTGCGGGTGCTGATGCGCCAGTGGCGCGGGCCAGGTCTGCCGCTGCTGGTGATTCCCCTCGCTGTGGTGCCCTTCGGCAGGGATCCCGGCGCCCTGCTGCGGCTGGGTGAACGGCTGCGCGAAGGGCTGGTGGAAGGGGTGCCGGTGCGCCTCGACCGGCTCGAAGCCTTCACCGAGCTGGCCAGCTGGGAAACGCTGCCGCCACTCCCGACCGCCGCCGCGCCAACGGCTCACAGCCGCCCACCCCTGCTGCTGCAGAGCACAAGCCAGCAACCGCTCACGATCCAGCAGGAGCAGGAGCTCGAAGATGCGCCCCTGCCCACCCTCGCCGACCGCCTCTGGAGCAGCACTTCCCTGCCCGAACAGGCCGAGGTGCTCGAACAGCTGGTGCGGCGACTCGGCCCCAACGCCATCCTGCAGGGCCCGTTCAGCAGCGGCCCGGTGACCCTGCGGAGTCTGGTGGAGGAGGTGTACCGCCGCGGGCTGATGAAGGGCGACTGGAACGTGGTGCGCCGCGCCGCAGCCGTCACG
>CALFOF010000235.1 GCA_937919075.1 uncultured Cyanobium sp.
CGAGCCACCAGCCGCAGAGCCACCGGCCGGCGGTGCCGGCCAGGGCGGCTGCCGCCAGGCCCTGACCGACCGCAGTGGCGGAGAAACCGGCGTTGTGGAACACCACGGCTGTGAGATAAATCACACCGCCGCCGCCGAGACTGCTTAACAGCCGCATCCAACACAATTGCCGCAAGGGCGCGGGAAACTGGAGGAACCAGCCGAGGCCGCTTGCCCCTGCGCGACGTCGTATCAAACCGGTTCCGATCGCTGTTCGTGCTTCTCACCAGTGTGCTGGTCGGGGCGGGCAGCCCGGCCAAGGCAGCTGATCAGCTGATCGTTCGACTCGATGGGTTCTCGCTGCCGATCGACATCGGCCAGCTGGAGGCCTGGAGCCGCGATCCCAGCGTGCGGAGCAACGACCTGGGCGTGTGGTTTGAGTTGCTCGACCCGCGCAGCCGCGAGGATCTGCGGCGCCTCATGCGCACACCGATCCTGGAGGAGCGCGACCTGGCCCTGCAGTTGATCCAGAGCTGGGCGGGCCGCCAGGTGCTGGAGGAGATGGGGGCGCTGCTCAGCACCGATCAGAGCGGCAGCGGCGTGCTGCTGGTCAACACCCTGCGCGGCCTGCTGCAACGCCCGGAGCCGGTCACCCCCTTGAGCCTGCTGCGGGCCGTGCCCGCCCCCCGGCTCACCCTGGAGGTGGATGAGGTGCTGGCGCTGGCGCAGCAGTGGCGCCGGCAGGTGGAGCGGCAGGGCCAGGCCCTGCGGCAATTGCGCCAGCTGCCGCTGCCCCTGACTCCCACCCCCAATCCGGCGCTGGCACCGGCACACCTGCCTGCTGGCGCAGTTCCCACGCCCCTTGTGCTGCAACTGGCGGTGACCCACCGCCCCGACCCCCTGATGATCGAGCTATGGGAGGCGGTAGCGCCCCGTCGGGACGCTTACGTGCTGGTGATGCCGGGGCTGGGCAGCAGCGGCGACCAGCTGGCCTGGCTGGCCCGGGGGCTGGCGGAGCGCGGCTACCCGGTGCTGGTGATCAATGATCCCAGCAGCGACGATGACGTCGTGCGGCAATTGCTCGATGGGCAGCGCCCGCCGCCCGGCGCCGAAACCCTCCCCGCTCGCCTGGCGGATGTGGAGGCGGTGCTGAAGGCCGAACAGGACGGCCAGCTGCCGCCCCTGGGCTCCTCTGCCGTGCTGCTGGGCCATTCGCTCGGGGGGCTGGCGGCGTTGATGGCCGGGGGCGCCCGGCCCGTGGCAGGCCTGGAGCATCGCTGCAAGCGGGCGATGAAGGGCATTCCGCTCAACAACCTCTCGTGGCTGCTGCAATGCCAGTTGCCGGAGGTGCCCTTGCCGGAGGTCGGCAGCGGCGATGGGCGCGATCCGGTGGCGGCGGTGGTGAGCTTCAACGGTTTCGGCAGCCTGCTCTGGCCGGGCCGTGGCCTCAATCGCCTCAACGGCACACCACTGCTGATGGTGGGCGGCGGCCTCGATCTGGTGACACCACCGGTGGGCGAACAGCTGGAGCTGTTTCTGCAACACCACAACCCCCGCAGCCGGCTGGTGATGGTGGAAGGAGGCAGCCACTTCTCGGTGGTGCGCCTGGGCGAGGGCAACCCCGCCCTGCTGCAGTTGGGCCAGGAGCTGGTCGGGGTGGAGCCGCGCCAGGTGCAGGAGCTGCTGCTCAACCTCACCGCCGATTTCCTCGGCTCCCTCGATAGGTCCGCCGCCCTCCTGCCCAGCCAGCAGCGCCTGCAGGGCACCGTGAGGGCGTATGTGCTCGATCGGGCAGCCGCTCGCCGCTGGCACCGGCGCCTTGACGGCTGAACCGCCGTTGTTGCGGCAGGGTTGCGAACCGGCCTCAGCAGCAGGGCTCAGAACCGAATGCGCGGATCCAGCAGCGCCACCAGCAGATCCACCACCACACTCACCATCACCACCAGCGCCGCCACCACCACCACGATTCCTTGCACCAGGGGGTAATCGCGCTGGGCGATCGCTTCCTGCAGCCGGAAGGCGATGCCCGGCCACGAATAGGTGACCTCAATCAGCAGGGCGCCGCCGATCAGGGACGCCACGGTGATCCCGGAGATCGTCAGCACCGGCAGCAGGGCATTCGGCAAGGCATGGCGCAGCACGACCCGGGTTTCGCTCAGGCCGCGGCTGCGGGCCGCTTCCACGTAGTCGGAACGGAGCGCCCGGCGCAGGTTGAGCCGCAGCGCATTGTCGAAGATGCCGCTGAGCAGCACGCCAAGCGTGCTGGCGGGCAGCACCAGGTGCCGCACCGTGCCACTGAACTGCTGCCAGTTGCCGGCCCGCAGGCTGTCAAACAGGTAGAAGCCCGAACCTGTGGGCGGCAGCAGCGTGACGGGGAAACGCCCACCCACCGGCAACCAGCCAAGCCAGACGGCGAACACCAGTTGCACCACCATCGCCGCCCAGAAGGGAGGCAGGGCGTAGGTGCCGATGCCATAGAGGCGGCCGGCCAGATCGAGCTTGCCGTCGGGTCGGGCGATGCCGGAGAAGCCCACCGCCAGACCCAGCACGGCCGCGAGCAGCAGCGCGCACACGCCCAGTTCCAGGCTGGCCGGCAGGCTCTGGCTGATCACCTGGGCCACCGGCGTCTGATTGGTGAGTGAGGCGCCCAGATCCCCGCGCAACAAACCCACAAGGAACTGGCCGTATTGGGTGAGCAGCGGCAGGTCAAGCCCGAGTTG
Source organism: uncultured Cyanobium sp. (assembly GCA_937919075.1). Lineage (GTDB taxonomy): Bacteria > Cyanobacteriota > Cyanobacteriia > PCC-6307 > Cyanobiaceae > MW101C3. Next base: position 2,700 of record CALFOF010000235.1, read on the forward strand.
CTGCCGCAGGGCGGCGCGGGCCTCCTCCGGCGCGCGGATGCCAAGCAGGGCATCGATCGGATCACCTGGCGCCAGCCGCAGCAGCAGGAACACCAAGGTGGCGATCAGCCAGAGCATCACCGGACCAAGCAGCAGGCGGCTGGCGCCGTAGCGCAGCAGCTGGGAACGGCGGCTCATGGGTGGCGCTCCTGCTGCAACCGGCTGAACAGCACCCGGCCGGCTCCATCGAAGCGGGGCGTCTGCAGGTTGGGGCGCGCCCAGGCGCGCGGGGCCACCAGCCATAAGGGGATGTAGGGGGAGGCCTGGGCCACCTGCTGCTGGATCTGGCGCAACAGCGCCACGCGCGCCTCGCCCTCCAGGCTTTCGCTGCGCTTGAGATCCTGCTCGAGGCCCGGCTGGGTCCAGAAGCTGCCGCTGGCGGCGCTGGCCCCCTTGAGGCAGCGGTAGCCCTCCGCCTGCTCGCAGCCCAGCAAGGGAATCAAGTAATTGTCGGCATCGGGGAAATCCCCCATCCACTCCAGCAGGATCGCCGTGAAGGCCCCCTTGCCGAGCTGCCGGTAAGCCGTGGTGGATTCCATGCCGCTGATCTCCAGTTGCACGCAGTCGCCGAGGTCACGGGCCAGCTGCTCCTTCCAGGTGAGCGCGAACAGGCGGTCGGAGGGGATGTTGGAGCGGAAGGTGAGCGGCACGCTCAACCGCCGGCCATTGCAGTAGCCGGCCTGGCGGAACAGCTCGCGGGCCTGGGCCGGATCGAAGGCGGGCCAGGCCTGCGGGTCAGAGCCGGGGATCGTGGGAGGCACCAGCTCCCGCAGCGAGGGGCGTAGCCCGTGGCTGACCCGCTGACTGATCAGCTCCCGATCAAGGCCGTAGGCCAGGGCGCGGCGCAGGCGTGGATCCTTCAAAGGCGGCTGATCGCTGAGCAGCGTGAGGTAGCCGATCTCCAGCGCCGGCCCCACCCCTTCGCGCAGCTCGCCGGCTGCGGCCAGGCGATGCAGTGAGAGCTGCTGGTCGCCCTCAAGGCTGGTAGAGAGCAGCACATCCACCTCGCCGCTGCGCAGGGCTCCGTAAAGGGCGGTGGAGTTGCTCAGGTTCACCAGATCGATGCCGCTATTGGCGGGCTTCGGTCCCCAGTAGTCGGCGAAGGGTTCCAGCCGCTGCTGTTGATCGTTGAAGAAGCTGAGCCGGTAGGGTCCGGTGCCCACGAAGCGCTCGTTCAGAAAGCGGCGGCCGTGGGCGCGGTAGGCCGTGGGGGACAGCGGCGTGAGATTCACCGCCGTGAGCAGCTGGGGCAGGGCCGTGAACGGACGCCGCAGGCGCAGCTCCAGTTCATAGGGCCCACTGGCCCGCACCGAGGCGATCCGGTCGCCCAGCAAGTAACTCAGCTTGCCGATCGCCAGGAAGCGCTCCAGCGTGAACACCATGGCGGCGGCGTCGAAGCGGCTGCCGTCGTGGAAGCGCACGCCCTGACGCAGCGGCACCCAGGCGGTGAGGCGATCGGCGCTGAGCCGGGGCGGCGCGACAGCCAGGCGCGGCTGCAGTTCCCCGTCGGGGCTGATCGCATAGAGGGGATCTCCCAGGGCGCTCAGCAACTGCATCGCGCCGATGCTGAAGGTGGCGGCCGGATCCACCGAATCAATGCGGCTGCGCCCCGCCACCACCAGGCGGTCTACCGGCCGCACGGGCTGGCAGGCCGCGAGCAGGGCCAGGCTCAGCGCTCCCACCAGGGGAAGCGTCAGCCAGCGCTTCAGATCAGAAAAGGGGGCGATGGGGAGCGGTAACGTGCGCTGCGGCCATTCAAAGGCTCGGCTGGCCATGGAGGGCCAGGGAAGGCGGCGTGTTGTGAACCTGCTGCAAGGACACCTCGAACACCGGGGAGCCCTCCCGTGCCAGGGGCCAGCGGCGCACCCAGCAACGGTCGTGGGGGGGATCCACGGCGATCACCTGGTACAGGTTCGAATCCGAGGCGAGGTGAATGCAATCACCCTGGTGGAGGCTCATCGGGCTGTTGCGAATGGAAGGGGAGTCGGCAGGGAGGGTTGGGGCGAGGTGGGAGGAGGCCTGATGGCGCTGCGGGTCGCCCGTGGTGGGGGCGTGTGTCGACAGCATTTCGGGGCTGGAGAAGGGAAGGCGTTCGCTATGAACCTTAAGAAATCCCGGTGAGCGGATCGCGACGGAACGATTGGTGCTGCTGATCACTCCCATTGGGTAGTGCTGCTGATCATTCCCATCAGAAGGTTCGTGGATCGTTCCCATCAGAGGGTTCGCAGGCAGGCGGCTACCGCCTTCACATCCGGCAGGGCGGCGATCGCCGTGAGTGCCGCACGGAAACGGGCCTCCTGCACCTCGTGGGTGATCACCACGATCTCGGCCTCCCCGCCGGAGGCCTGGAATTGCACGATCGACTGGATCGACACCTCCTCTTGGCCGAAGCAACTGCCGATCCGCCCGATCACCCCCGCCTGGTCGGTGGTCTGCAGGCGCAGGTAGTTGCGGTGGCGGGTGACGGCGGGATCCACCAGGCGGCAACGGCGCCAGCTGCCAGCCGCCAGCAGCGGATCGAGCCCGGCCGACGGGCCGCCCACCTGGCGGATGCCGGCAATGTTGAGGATGTCGGCCACCACGGCCGAAGCGGTGGGTCCGGCCCCGGCGCCCGGCCCGTAGAACATCACCCGCCCCACCGGATCCCCCTCCACGAGGATGGCGTTGTTGACGCCGTTCACCCCCGCCAGCGGGTGATCCTTCGGCACCAGGGTGGGATGCACCCGCACATCGAGCTGCTCAGTGCCATCGGGGTCGGTGCCCTCGCTCTGCGCCACCGCCAGCAACTTGACGCGAAATCCCAGCTGATCCGCGTAGCTCACATCCCTGGCCTGCAGGCCGCTGATGCCCTCGGTGGGGATGGCGGAGCGTTCCACGCCACCGCCGTAGGCCAACCCCGCCAGGATGGCGATCTTGTCGGCGGCATCGCCGCCTTCCACATCGGCGGCCGGGTCAGCTTCGGCATAGCCAAGGGCCTGGGCATCGGCCAACACCGTGCCGTAAAGGGCCCCCTCGTCCGCCATGCGGGTAAGGATGTAGTTGGTGGTGCCGTTGATGATGCCGCTCACCCGCTGGATGCGGTTGGCACCCAGCGACTGCTTCAGTGGCTCGATGATCGGAATGCCGCCACCGACGGCGGCTTCAATCAGCACGTACACGCCACGCGCCGCCGCTGCCGCAGCAATTTCCTGGCCGTGGCGGGCGATCACCGCCTTGTTGGCCGTCACCACCGACTTCCCGGCGGCGATGGCACTGAGGATCAGGCTGCGGGCGGGTTCGAGGCCGCCCATCACCTCCACCACGATGTCGACGGCCGGATCGTGCACCACGGCTTCGGGGTCGGTGGTGAGCAGGGCCGGATCCAGTTCCACCGGGCGCGGGCGGCTGAGATCCCTGACGGCCACCCGTTGCAGCCGCAGCTGGTCCACCAGCGGATGGCGACCCGCGGGGGCGGACAGGATGGCGGCCACGCCCGCTCCCACCGTGCCCAGACCCAGCAAGCCGATGCCGATGGTCATGCCTGTCTCGCCTGGAAACGTCCGAGCCTAGAAAGCTGGCTGCAGCGCGGCTGTTCATCAGGGCCGCCGCTGGCGCCGCTGGCCATCAGGAGGGGGCACCGGACGGGGCACCAGCCGATGCGCCGTCCGAGGGCTCGCCGCCAGCGAGGCTGCGGGCCTGGGCCTGCATCATCTTGAAGATATTGAGGAAGCCGTTGGCCCGCGATGGCGTCAGGCTGGCCTGCAGGCCCGTGTCCGCCAGGAAGGCGGGATCCACGGCGGCGGCCTGCTCGGGCGTCAGCCCTTCGAGCGCTTCGATCAGGAGAGCCAGCAACCCCTTGGTGATCTGAGCGTCGGAATCCCCACGCCAGTGCAGCCGCCCCTGCTGGAGCTCGCCCACCACATACACCTGCGACACGCAGCCCTTCACCTTGAACGGCTCGACGCGGAACGCATCCGGCAAGGGCTCCAGCTTCTGGGCCAGCCAGAGCACATAGGCGTAGCGCCGTTTGGGGTCGGTGGTGCCGCGCAGGCGGCCAACGATCCGGTCCAGTGCTTCAGTGCCGGCGGTCATCGAAGGCGACGGCGGGCAGCGGACCACCCACTCAAGCCGGCGATCACCCCGCCGATGCTGCCGAGCCCACCAAGCACCACGGTGCCGATCAGCCAGGGGGAGGCCCAGGCCGCCGTTGGTTCGGCGGGACGGCTGCTGAGGGTGTCGAGCTGAGGGCGGCCACTTTTCACGGTCAGGTCGAGGAAGTCGCGGTGGCCGGGTCCGTCGTCAACCTGGAGCTCCCAGGTGCCATCGGCGCCGCGCGGCAGCACGAAGGACAACTTGCCGTCGGCATCCAGTTGGCCCACCTCCACCGGCGTGCCGCCTCCGGGGGGCACCACGCGCACCTGGGCTCCGGCCGCCGGTTCACCGGAGGAGAAGCGGCTCTCCAGCAGCAGGGCGTCGTTGAGGGAACGGAGCTGATCGAGGCTGCTCTCGATGGCATGGGCCCTGGCCGCCACCGGCAGCAGGGCCAGGGCCGCCGCTCCCAGGCATGGGACGACCAGGCGGTGGAAGGAGGTCACGGGCGATTCAGCGAACAGAGGAGGGCCGGTTCCGCTTCAGGAGTGGCTATCCGCTCCAGCGTAAGAGGGCTTCAGGAGGCCGACCAGCGGTTGCCGGCGGCATGGGCCTTGCCCGCCTGCACCATCCGCACCATCGAGCTCACCATCATCGACAGGGCCTCGCTGGGCTCGGAACGGTGTCCGAGCTCGGCGGCCATCACGCGATCAGCCACGGTGCGACCTGCTGAGGCCGTGGTTCCGGCGCGCAGCGCCGGGGAAAGGCGCCGGCCGTTGCTGCCATCGGCATCCACCCGGGCCATCACCGGCTGCATCAGGCCCATCGGCGGTTGAGCGGACGAATCCGGGGAGATCACCACAGGAGCGGCTTCAGCTGCGGGGATCCTGGCAAATGCAGCCCGATAAGGCGGGCCGTGGTGGTCATCACTCAACAGGTTGCAACCATTCCAGGCCCCGTTCGCTCAACCAACCGTCGAAAGGGATGTCCCAGGGGTCGGCAGGCAGGGCCTCCACCCGGCAGCCATAGGGCGCCACGATGACGGCCGGCACGGCGCGCCAGGCCTGGTGCTGCCGCAAGCGGTCGTACCAGCCACCGCCCGAACCCAGCCGGTGGCCGCGGCGGTCGAAAGCCAGCGCCGGCACCAGCAGCAGGCCCAGCGCGCTGGGCTTGAGGCTGGGCCCCTGCGGGGCCGGGATGCCGCAGCGATCGGGGAGCAGCGGCGCGCCTGGGGTCCAGGCGACGTAATGGAGCTCGGCACCACCTCCGCCTGCCGTCCCTGCTTCTGAACGCACCGTCGGACCAGCCTCTGGCCCGGCCGCCGGCCACACCGCCGGCAGGGCGAGCGAGGCCGGCCCCAGCGTTTGGAGCGGCCTCAGATCGGCTTCACCGCGCAGGGGCCAGTAGAGCCCCAGCCGCTGCGGGCGATCCAGCCAAGGGGCCAGGGCTGCCGCGGCCTGCTGTTGCAAGGGAGCATGCGCTTCCAGCAGCAAGGCCGCGCGCCGCTGCCGCCAGTGGCGGCGCAGGGCTGCCTTGGCGGCGCCGTCCCCACCAGCAGCAGCAGCGCCACCTGCAGCGGGCCGCGTCACCGTTGAAACCAGCCGGTGAGTGCCACAGCCAGGGCATCGGCGGCGTCGTCGGGGCGGGGCGGGTGATCCAGCGACAGTTCGCGCATCACGGCGTCGAGCACCTCCTCCTTGCCGGCATGGCCCGAGCCGGTGAGCGCCAGCTTCACCTGCATCGGCGGAAACTCCACCACCGGCACCTGCAGCCGCGCCAGGGTCATGATCACCACCCCCCTGGCCTGCACCACCG
>CALFOF010000236.1 GCA_937919075.1 uncultured Cyanobium sp.
TGTCGTAGCCCTCCACCCGCCGCGGCGGCTGGGGCAGATCCAGCAGTTGAGCAAGGTCTTCGGTGGCGAGCTGGTGTTGCTCGGCGCTGCGCTGGGCCCGGCCCAGCTCGAAGGCCGCATTGCGTTCCACCAGATCGATCAGATCGGCTTTCTGCTGGCGCTGCGGGTGCTGCAGCCGCACCTTGCGGCCCCGCCGTTCACTCAGCCAGTCTTCCACCAGGCCCTGTTGCGGCAAGAGGTGCTGCACCAGCACCTCCGGGGGAATCTCCACCGGCTCCACCTGGCTGTAGTGCTCTTCCAGCACCCGTTGCAGGATGGCGCCGGGGCTGGCCACCGTGGCATCAGCGGTGTAGCCGAGCCGCCCCACCAGCTTGCCGGCCCGCATCTGAAACAGCTGCACGGCGGCCACACGCGCATCGGCCGCAAGCGCCAGTACATCCCTGGACACCGACGCATCGGGCAGGGCCATCTTCTGATCAGCGGTGAGCTGCTCGAGCCCCTGCATCTGATCGCGCACCCGGGCTGCTGCCTCGAAATCCTCCCGTTCGGCGTAGCGCTCCATCTGGGCGCGCAGCAGCACGAGCAGTTCGTCGCTACGGCCCTGGAACACCATCGCCACCTTGCGCAGGGTGTGCTGGTAGGCCTCGGGGCTGATCTTTTCCTGGCACACGCCGGGGCAGCGGCCGATCGCGTGGTTCAAGCAGGTGCGATCCCGGTAGAGGGGCTGGGGGCGCTGGCGCAGTGGAAACACCCGCTTGACCAGAAACAGGGTGCGGCGCAGCAGACCCACATCCACATAGGGCCCGTAGAAGCGATCGAGCGGACTGCGCAGCCGGCGGCGGCGGGTGATGAAGATGCGCGGGTAGGCCTCGCTCCAGGTGATGCAGAGATAGGGGTATTTCTTGTCGTCCTTGAGCAGCACATTGAAGTGCGGCTGGTGGTTCTTGATCAGGTTGGATTCCAGCGCCAGCGCCTCGGCTTCGCTGTCGGTGACGATGAATTCGATCTCCGCCACCTGCCGCACCATCAGGCTGATGCGGGGGCTGAGGTCGTGAGAATCACGGAAGTAGCTGCGCACGCGGCTGCGCAGGCTCTTCGATTTGCCGATATAGAGGATGCGGTCGTTGAGGTCGCGCAGCAGATAGCAACCCGGCTCAGCCGGCAGCTCCTTCAGCCGCTGCTCCAGGCGGGCCTGATCCTTCAGCAGCGGTTGCAGCGTGGCCCCCATGCCCTGTGCTCCCGCGAAAGGCGGCTCAGCCGCCGTATTGCCAGCCGGTGGCGGACAGCTCCAATGCGGCGCCATCGCGGTGCAACTGGGCCGATTTCACCTCCGCTACGAACACGGTGTGATCGCCGTGGGCCACCTGGCCCACCACGGCGCATTCCAAGGCGCCGAGGGCATCGTCGAGCACCGGCAGTCCCAGGGGGCCAAGCGTGAAGGGGGCCGCATCGAAGCGGCCGCCGATGCCCTTCTGGGGCTTGAAGAACACTGCCGCCAGGTCTTTCTGCTCGGCCGAGAGCACGTTGAGCGAGAAGCGGCCCGTGCGGCTGATGATGCCGTTGCTGGTGGAGTCGGCGCGCACGGCCATCACCACCAGCGGCGGATCGAAGGATCCCTGGGTGACCCAGCTGGCGGTGAAGCCGTTGACGTCGTCGCCTTCCGCCACGCCGCAGATGAACACGCCATGGGGGATCTTGCGCAGCAAGGTTTTCTTGGCGGCGCTGTCGAGCACGGGAGCCGCAGCGCCGTCGACGTTGAGATCCACAGCCATGGCCTGGTTCTTGGAGTAGTGGCCAACTCTAGGCAGGCCGGAGGGGGGGACCGTCTGTGGCCTGCCTGCGGCCCGTCCGCGGCCCGTCCGCGGCCTCAGCCTCCATAGGATCCCCCCGCCGCCCTCGCTGCCGGGCCCCTGCCCCCCGCTCCTATGAAGGCCCTCTACCCCGGCAGCTTCGACCCGATCACCCTCGGCCATCTCGACCTGATCGAGCGCAGCAGCCGCCTGTTCGAGCAGGTGCTGGTGGCGGTGCTGCAGAACCCTGGCAAGCAGCCCAGCTTTTCGCTCGAGCAGCGGCTGGCCCAGATTCGCCGGGCCACCTCCCATCTCAGCAACGTGGAGGCGAGCAGCTTCGATGGACTCACGGTGGAGTTTGCGCGCCGCACCGGCACCGGCGTGATCCTGCGCGGGCTGCGGGCGATGAGCGATTTTGAATTCGAGCTGCAGATCGCTCACACGAACCTCAGCCTGGCTCCGGAGGTGGAGACGCTGTTTCTCGCCACCGCCGTTCCCCACAGCTTCCTCAGCAGCAGCGTGGTGAAGGAGGTGGCGCGCTTCGGCGGTGAGGTGCGTCACCTCGTGCCCAGCGGAGTGGCAGAGGAACTCGCCAGGCTCTTTAATCAGACATACCCGCCCCGATGAGATGACCGAGAATCGGATCAGCGTGCTGGAACAGCTCGACCAGCTTGAAGAGATCGTGCTCGACGGCACGCGCATTCCCTTCAGCGGCGGCCGGCTGGTGAATGAGCAGGACGCCATCGAAGTGATGGAGGCTGTGCGCGAGGGGCTGCCGCCGGAGTTGGAGCAGGCCCAGGAGCTGCTGGCGCAGCGCGACACCTTCATTGCCAAGGCCCGCCAGCAGGCCGAAGAGATCATGGTGCAGGCCCGCCGCGAGCGGGAGCAGCTGATCAACGCGGCCTCGGTCCGGCAGGAAGCGGAGCAGCAGGGCGCGCAGATCCGGGAGCACACCCGCCAGCAGTGCGAGCAGATGCAGTTGGCCACCCGTCAGCAGGTGGCTCAGGCGGAACAGGAGCACCAGAGCCGCCTTGCCCAGATGGAGCAACAGTTCGGAGCGCGCCGCCAGCAGCTGGAGCAGGAAGCGATCCAACGCCGCCAGCAGCTCGACGCCGAATTCACTGAGCTCAAGCGGCAGCTGGGCGACCAGCACGAACGCAGCCGTCAGCAGAGCCTGCAGGAGATCGAGCAGATCCGTCAGGAGGGGTTGCGCATCCAGCGCGAAAGCCAGGCGGAAGCCGAACGGCTGCATACCGATGCGCTGCAGTTCCGCCAGCAGACCCAGCAGCAGTGCGAACAGCTGATCACCCGCACCCGGCAGGAAGCTGGGGCGGTGCAGGAAGGGGCCAACCGCTACGCCGAGCAGGTGCTGAGCGAACTGGAAACGCGGCTCGGCGAGCTCAACAAGGTGGTGCATGCCGGCCGCCGCGAACTGGGCCGGCTACAGACCGGCGAGACCTTGACGGCCAGCGACCGCGCTGGCGCCCCAGCCACCGACGAGCCCGAGACCAAGGACGCTGCCCTCAGCAGCCGGGCCCGCCGCGCCGCCTCTCGCCTCAGGCAGGTGGCTGGCAGAGGCTGACGATCTGCACGTTGCGCAGCACCCGGCCGATCGTGGTGTTCGGTGCACCGGCACCATTGGAGATCAGGCTCACGTACCGGGGTCCATCGCTGGTGTCCAGTACGCCGCTGATCGAGCGCACACCGGTCAGAGTGCCGGTTTTGGCGCGCAGTTTGCCGTCAAGGCTGGTGCCCTTGTAAAGGTTGCGCAACGTGCCCCGCCGCCCGGCCACGGCCATTGAGGCGATGTAGTTGGCGCCGTAAGGGTGCTGGGCCATGCGCAGCAGCAGGCTGGCGACCAGGCGGGAGGTGAGCCGGTCGCCGCGGTCGAGGCCACTGCCGCCCATCACCACCACACCTTCGGTGGGCAGCCCCTGGGCCCGCAGCCACTGCAGGGCCGCCTGCCGGCTCTGCGGCAACGACCAGGTGCCGCTTGCCTGCCGCAGCAACACCTCGGCGGTGAAGTTGTGGCTCTCAGAATTCGCCAGGCTGAGCAGGTTGTGCATTGGCGCCGAGAGTTCCTCATGCAGCAGCACCGAGTCTTCCGGCAACGGTGCGAGGGAGGACACCATCGCCAGCTGCACGTTGCTGCCCCCCTGGGTGGTCAGGCTGCGGGTGAGCAGGCGCTGCAGGCGGCCGGGTGGATTGGCCACGGCCATGTCGATCGCGTTGCTGGTGACGGCCAGCCGGGTGATCGGCGCCCCGTAAGCGTAAGCGCGATCCTGCGGATGCCAGCCCTGGGGCCACCAGGCCTGGGGCGGCTCCTCGGCCAGTTCCAGGCGCACCCTGGCGCCCGGCAGGCCCGGGCCACCCCCTGACCCCATGGCCAGCTGGGCGAAGCGCTGCAGCTGGGGCAGATCGAGATCAGGATCTCCCTCACCGGTCAAGCGCAGGGTGCCGTCGGGCAGGCGCCACAGCCGTGTGGTGAGGCGGTAGTCGGGGCCCAGCTGGTCGAGGGCGAAGGCGGAGCTGACCAGCTTCTGGTTGGAGGCCGGCACGCGCGGACGCAGACCGTTCACATCGGCCAGCAACCGGCCGTTGGCATCGGCCACCGTGACACTCCAGAGCGCGATCTCAGGCCCGAGCTGGGCGCGCACCCGTTGCTGCAGGGCCGGGCAGCTCACCTGGTGCTGCAGCTGGGGCAGCCCGACGGCCGGCGGGGCCGGAGGCAGGCTCGCCATCGGCACGGCGACGGCCGGAGCGCAGGTGGCCAGAGCCAGCCCGAGGCTGAGCCCGATGCGGCTGAGCTGCTGAGAGGAACGGGTCATGTCAGCTGGCTCCAAGTTTCAGGCCCGACACCGTGCCGCCGATGCGGAAGTCACGGCCTTCCAGTTCCACCGGGGCGCCAATTTTGAGGTTCTGGTTGCCGAACACCACACCGCCACTGGTTTTCCGGCCTTTGCCCTCCAGCACGAAGCGAGCATCGAGCGAACCGAACACGGCCTGGTTCGGGTCAATGGCCGTCACCACCCGACCGTCGGGCTGGACCGCCACCAGGCGGCGCTGCAACGGCACCAACTCCTGCAGCTTCACCGTGCCGTGGGGCTGGTTGCGGATGACGATGCTCACCTCACCGTCGTCGCGAATTGAGCGGATCAGGGCCTGGGGATCCGCCACCATGGCCCCTCGCACATCCACCATCACCGTGACCGGCTGCATGGCGCCGGTGGCTTCAGCCACCGCACCGCTCAGTTTCGGGCTCCAGACCACACCGGCCAGGGCCATCAGCACGGCAGCCGCCGCTCCGACGTCCACCAGGCTCCAGGAGCGGCGGGTGGCTTGGGGCTCGGCGGCCATGGCGCAACGTTCAGACACGCAAGCTTAAGGAGCTTGGCCAGGGGGGGCAGCCTCTGATTTGCACACCCGCACCGGCGCGGAAGGTTCATTGCCGCAGCGGCGCGGAGCCTCAGTTGCGCAGGCTGCCGAGAAAGCGATCGAGGGCCTGCAGACCGCCCGTCACCGTGGCCGCCTGGCCAGGGCTGAGTGTTTCCGCCACCTGCTCCGCATCGGGCTTCTGCTCGAACGTCTCCACCAGACGGTGGCCATCGGGGTCGTTGCGGTAGAGCTCCCACGGGCCGGGAAAACAGCGGCGCAGGGCACCTTGTTCAGTTGGTCATCAACCGT
>CALFOF010000237.1 GCA_937919075.1 uncultured Cyanobium sp.
GAGGCGCTGGAGGTGCGCGCCTTCGGCTGTTTGCTTGGCGAATTACTGGAGCGCCTTGAACCCGAAGATGACGTGCTCCTCCCATCGTTACAAGCGCTGCAACTCCGCTGCGTGGGCCCAGTTGCGGCGAGCCGGCCACGGTTCGCCGATCTGGTGGCAACGTTAGAAACAGTGCAAGATTAAATGCGCGGTATGGGCTTCGCCCACCAATCGGCGAAGGGCTTCCTCGGCCGGCTTGGCGTTGGCTTTGCCTGGAGCCGGCATCGAAGGCTTCGCCATGGTTGGAGTGCTGTGGCTGGCCTTCTGGCTGTCTTGAGAGGAACTCCGGTTGTCCTGATGGTTCCTGGCCAGAATGGTTCCCAGCGCCTCCCCACAAAGGCCTACTTGCCGATCAGGGCCGCGAGGGGGCCCGTCAGGCCGCTGATGGCGGAAGTGGCGTCGGCCGCACTCAGTGTGCCGCCAGCAAACGTGCTGATCAGCATGTTCGCTGCCGTCTCAATGGCGGGCCATTTGTCACCGGCCAGGGGCTGAATCACCGGCCCAGCTTTCTCCCAGAGGCCCTTGAAGCCGCCGATTGTGGCAGCGGCGGCGCCCATATTGCCTGTGGCCACTTCTGCCTGCCCCTTCTTGAGCAGGTCAAGAACGGGGTTGACGGCCGGCGCCAGGGCGGCCTGACCCGTGGCGGTGGCGGCGGACTTGGCGGCGTCGCCCACGCCAGAGGCAGCCTCCTTCACCCCCTCCTCGGTGCTGTTGCATCCGGCCAGGGCGAGGCTGCCTGCCATGGCCAGCACGAATCCTCCGCGGAGGAGATGGGTGAATCGGGTCATCACGGTGGGCTTGGTGTCGGCGGAATTGAGGCTATCGGCCGTCACCGAAGTAGCCTCAGGCCTTGATGGATTGTAACAACCACTACCATTTCTGTCTTGCTGCGTGTGGCCTTCCAGTTGCTGTTGATCTCAGCGGCCGATCGCCTGTTTGAGCAGGTCCAGCAGGCTGGAGCCGCCGAACACGATCGCCAGCAGAATTGACGCGGACAGCACAAAGCCGCAGAGGCAGAGCACCAGGCCGGCCAGACTGATGGCACCGTCGTCGTCCAGCAGGCCAAAACCCGTGACGAAGATGCCCATGGCCGGCAGGGTGTTGGTGCCGGGGATGGGGAACATCATCGAAATCGCCATCAAGGCGATGGCCAGGCCGATCACTGTGCGGCCCGGAACACTGGTGCACACCGGCGTGAGCCGGGGGCGGGAAATCGACTCGATCCGCCGCAGCCAGGGCAGCCCCAGTTTCAGCACCCGCCGCACCTGGGTGACCTCAAAGCCGTGCGTTCGCCAGCTCTCTGGAAACCAGGGTTCCTGTCGGCCCAGCAGCATCTGCGCCGCCAGCAGCAGCATGGCAATCCCAAACGGAACGGAATAGCCCGGCGCCGGAATCGGCAGCGCCGAGGGAAACGACAGCAGCACAAACAGGAACCCGAAGCTGCGCTCACCGGCCAGGTCGAGCAGATCACTCAGGGTGACGTTGCGCCGCTGTTGGGGCGTCGCAATGGCATCGGCTGGCGCCCAACGGTCCTGGTCGAAGAAATGCTGTTCGAGTTCGCTGGAGAGGGTGGGCACAGAGCGATCGCGCTGGGAAATGGGCTGAAAGGAGACAGGTGAACCGAACTCCAGTGGCGAGGCCGGCCCGATCGGGTGCGTCTGGCGGTGCGGCGTCACGCTGAGGCTCAGATGGGCGTAGGCCAGCGCCGGGCGCCGCCCGCAGATCTTATGGCGGGCTCTTTGGTGGCTTGGGTGTCAGCGGTGGGATCAGGCGTTCGAACAGCGACTGGCGATGCAGCAGCTGCGCCATCAGGAATCCCCCCAGGCAGGCCACCAGCAGCGGCTTGAGGATCAACGGATCCTTGGTGAGGGCGTAGGTGAGAAACATGGCCGTGATCGGCGTGCGCGCACAAGCCGCCACAAAGGCCCCCATGCAGGCGAACACCACCGTGCTGGGGGCGGCGCCGCCCAGCTGCGCGATCACACCTGCCACCGCCAGCCCCAGTGCACCACCGAGGGTGAGCATCGGCGCGAACAGTCCTCCAGGTGTGCCCACAGCGGCAGCCAGGCCGGTGCTGAGGAACAGCACTGCGAAGATCGCCAGCGACCGGGAGATGTCGAGGTCGCCTTCCGCCACCGCCTGGCGGATGCCCGCCCGGTTGATGAAATCCACCGGCAGCAAGGCGTCGCCGAGGCCGAGCAGCACGCCCACTCCGGCCATCCCCGCCGCCAGCGGCACCTGCCAGCGCAGCCGCAACGTATGCAGGCCCACCACGAAGCGGCAGTAGGCCTCGGCGGCGCAGGCCACCAGCGCACCGAGGGCGAACAGCACCAGCAGATCGAGCGGACGCACCTCGAAAAAAGCGAACACCTGGCGCTCCAGTGGCAAGGTGCCCGACGAGCGGCTCAGGCCGGTGAGCGCCGGGCCCAGGCCCGCCAGCCCGAGCAGATCGGCCCAGGTGTCGGCCCAGAAGGTGGTGAACAGCACCAGCAGCATCACCACTGGCCGCGCCCCACGCAGCAGCTCCTCCAGCGCATAGAAGAAGCCCCCGATCGGTGCGTTGAACACCGCCGCGATGCCGGCGCCGCCACCGCCGGCCACGATCAGGCGCACGAAGGCCTTTGGTGCCCCGATGCGGTGCGCCATGGTGTGCCCCACCGAGCTGCCCATCTGGATCGAGGGGCCGGAGGGGCCGAGCGGAAAGCCACTGCCGATCGCCACGATGCCGGCCGCCAACTTCACCAGCGCCACCTTCAGATCCATCGGGATCGGCCGGCCCCGCAGGAACTGCTTCACCTGGGGAATGCCCGACCCCTGCGCCGCTGGGGCCAGCCGCTGCACCAATAGCCCGGCGATCAGGCCGCCCGCCCCACCGATCGCCGGCAACAGCAGTAGGTCAGGGCCGAGATCCAGCACGCGCAGCCGCCAGCGGCCCAGGCCATCAAGGCCGAGCTTGAACAGCAGACCGGCCGTGGCCGCGCCCAGGCCGGTGAGGATCAGGGCCAGCACCACCGGCAGCAGCCGGTGTTCCAGCAGGCGGCGCACCACATTGGTGCCCGCTTGCTTCCGCAGCAGCGTCCGCTTGGGGAGGTCTTCCGCCGGCACCCCCTTGCTCAGACCTCTGCCAGCACCCTCTGCTCCTCCTCCATGCTCACCACACGGCCGGCCTCGCTGAAGCCGTCGATCTGGTCGAAGTTGAGGTAGCGGTAGAGCTGATCGGAGAGGGGATCGATCTTGGCCGCTGCGATCTCCAGGTAGTCGGTCGGGGTGGGAATGCGGCCCAGCAGCGCGCACACCGCTGCCAGTTCGGCGCTGCCCAGATACACCTGGGCGCCGTTGCCGAGGCGGTTGTTGAAGTTGCGCGTGCTGGTGGAGAACACCGTGGTGTTGTCTTCCACCCGGGCCTGGTTGCCCATGCACAGCGAGCAGCCGGGCAGCTCCATGCGGGCGCCGGCAGCCTCGAACTTGGCGGTGTAACCCTCAGCGCGCAGCACCTCATCGTCCATGCGGGTGGGCGGGCACACCCACAGGCGGGCGGCGCTGGTGCCGGCCCCATCGAGCACCGTGGCGGCGGCGCGGTAGTGGCCGATGTTGGTCATGCAGGAGCCGATGAACACCTCATCGATCCGGTCGCCCGCCACCTCGCTCAGCAACTTGACGTTGTCGGGGTCGTTGGGGCAGGCCAGCACCGGTTCGGTGAGTTCATCGAGGTTGATCTCGATCACTTCGGCATACTCCGCGTCGGCATCGGCGCTCAGCAGCTGCGGATCCGCCAGCCAGGCCTCCATCGCCTGCAGACGGCGGGCCATGGTGCGGGCATCGTTGTAGCCCCTGGCGATCATGTTCTTGAGCAGCGCCACATTGCTGCGCAGGTATTCCGCCACCGTCGCTTCTGAGAGCTTGATCGTGCAGCCGGCACAGGACCGTTCGGCGGAGGCGTCTGTTAGCTCAAACGCCTGCTCGAGCTTGAGATCCGGCAAGCCTTCGATTTCGAGAATGCGGCCGGAGAACACATTGATCTTGCCCGCCTTCGCCACCGTGAGCAGGCCCTTCTGGATCGCCACCCACGGGATCACATTCACCACATCGCGCAGGGTCACGCCCGGCTGCAGCGAGCCGGTGAAGCGGACCAGCACCGATTCGGGCATGTCGAGTGGCATGGCGCCGATCGCAGCGGCGAAGGCCACCAGGCCCGAGCCGGCCGGAAAGGAGATGCCGAGCGGGAAGC
>CALFOF010000238.1 GCA_937919075.1 uncultured Cyanobium sp.
GCAGCTGCTCGTGGTGCTGCGCGATGTGCCGGGTTTCGAACCCAGGCTGCTGCTGCGCCGGCTGCCGCGGCTGCTGGCGGAACCTGACCTGCGCCGCATGGGACTGCAGCTGGCCCAGGGGTTGGCGGAGCGGGGGGTGGTGCGCCTGCTGCGCGATGTGCTGGTGGCGCCGGAAGCCCGCCGGGCCGCTGGAATGGCACCGGTCGGCAGCTTCTAGGATCGGCGTCCAGCCAGGGAGTTTCAGTTGCGCATCCGCCCCAACGTCCTGGGGGTCCTGCTGGGGCTCTCGTTGAGCACGGCCGCTCCGAGTCTCCAGGCGGCCGAGCAACTGGTTTTCGTCAGCGGTGCCTTTCGGCGCTCGATCCCTGTGGCCGATCTCGACCATCTGGCCGAAACAGGCCAGGCCCGTGGTCTGCTGGCCGACGTGCTCAAAATCGGCCGCCAGAACCCTGAAGATGTGGCCCGGCTGTTGAACCAGAAGGTCACCCTGCCGCTGGTGCTCACCAGCCGCTTGCTGTCCACCCGCATCGGCAATGCGATCCTCCAGCGCCTGGCGGGCATCTTTGCGCCGCTCAATGCACCATCCGCGGGCGTTCCCGCCCTCCGCTCGGCCCTGATCATCGGGATTCATAACGGCAACGGCACCCTCACCCCCACGGGCTTTCTGAGGGCCTATCCCACCAACGAGCTGGCGATCAACATCCCGGCCCTGCTCAGCCTGCTGGGCAAAACCAATTCCATCGCCGAACTGGTGCGGTTCTTCTCCGAATCCCCGCTCGATGGCCTGCGCGAAGGCAATGAACAGCCTGCCACCAGCGCTCCCGGCAGCTCTCCCGCCAACACCCCCAGCCAGCCACCAGACAGCACTCCTGGCGCCAAGGGTTCCTGACGCACTTGCTGCCTCTAGGCGGTGGAGCGCTCTCGGCGCTCCTTAACCGGCGCGTAGATTCGCCAGAGCCTGCTCCGTCGCCCCCTGTGCCGCTGCTCTCTGCCCTCAGGCGCCTGAGCGCGAAGCCCACGCTGCAGGACTGGCCGGGGCTGATCGAGGCCTACCGCCCCTGGTTGCCAGTCAGCGATCGCACGCCGGTGATCACCCTGCGGGAAGGCGCCACCCCCTTGATCCCCGCACCGGCGATCGCGGCACGCGTGGGCCGCGGCGTGAAGGTGTTCCTCAAGTACGACGGCCTCAACCCCACCGGCAGCTTCAAGGACCGGGGGATGACGATGGCGGTGAGCAAGGCGCGCGAAGCCGGCGCCGAAGCGGTGATCTGCGCGAGCACCGGCAACACCTCCGCCGCGGCTGCGGCCTATGCCAAGCGCGGCGGCATGCGCGCCTTCGTGCTCATCCCCGATGGCTACGTGGCCCAGGGAAAGCTCGCCCAGGCACTGATGTACGGCGCCGAGGTGCTGGCGGTGAAAGGCAACTTCGACCGGGCGCTGGCGATCGTGCGCGAGGTGGCAGACAACTACCCCGTCACCCTGGTGAACTCCCTCAACCCCTACCGGCTGCAGGGCCAGAAGACGGCCGCCTTCGAAGTGGTGGATGCACTCGGCGAGGCTCCCGACTGGCTGTGCATTCCGATGGGCAATGCCGGCAACATCAGCGCCTACTGGATGGGCTTCCAGGAGTACCGGAAGGCCGGCCACAGCCAGCGGCTGCCCCGGATGATGGGCTTCCAGGCCAGCGGCTCCGCTCCCCTGGTGCTGGGCCACACGGTGGAGCAACCCGACACCATCGCCACGGCGATCCGGATCGGCAACCCGGCCAACCGTGACAAGGCCCTGGCGGTGCGCGAGCAGAGCAACGGCGCCTTCCATGCGGTCACTGATCAGGAAATTCTGGAGGCCTACAAGCTGCTGGGCCGGGAAGAAGGGGTGTTCTGCGAACCCGCCAGCGCCGCTTCGGTGGCCGGTCTGCTGCAGCAGGCAGCAGAGGTGCCAGCAGGAGCCACGGTGGTCTGCGTGCTCACCGGCAACGGCCTGAAGGATCCCGGCACCGCGATCGATCACAGCGACGGCTCCTTCCATGCCGGCCTGGCGCCGGAAGTGGACGTGGTCGCCAAGGTGATGGGCTTCTGAGGCCCAGGCTCTTGGCCTGCTGAGCCCAAATAGCCCCCGCCCACGAAAGGCCGTGGGCGGGGGCTCTTGGCGTTCGAGCGCCAGCAGATGCGCTGAAGGGGCCTGAGGGGGACGGAATCGTGGCGTCTTGATGACGGCCGGTGAACAGACCGTCCCAGGGGAAAAGTGGGGATCGGCGGGGGAAAAACACGGCCGAAGCAGGGCCTCGAACAGGGCCCTGGTTTTCCCCAGCCCGGGAAACAGTGGAAAAAGGGAAAACAGCTGCCGTTCGTTTGCGCTTCTCCCCATCTCTGCTGGGCCAGATCGGCTGCTGTGGCTGGCATTAAGAACTTTTCCCCGGTTTCCACACCCCCTACGACTACGGCTGTTTTTCTCTTTTTTCTGAAAGAAGGAACTTCCGTAGAAGGATCGCGGAAAACGGGCATGGGAAAAACCGCTGACGGTCGTCTGCCGTTGCGGATCGCCCCGGCTTGTGGAAGCGTGGTGGGGCCCGGAATGGGCATCCCCACCCGGAGTGTCAAAACGATGAAGCTGGTCTGCTCCCAGGCGGAACTGAGCGCCAGCCTTCAGCTGGTCAGCCGCGCGGTGGCGGCCCGGCCGACGCACCCGGTGCTGGCCAACGTGTTGCTTACCGCCGATGCCGGCACCGGCCGGCTGAGCCTTACCGGCTTCGATCTCAATCTCGGCATCCAGACCAGCCTGCCGGCGGCGGTTGAAACCAGCGGCGCGATCACGCTGCCCTCGCGCCTGTTCGGCGAAATCGTTTCCCGGCTCTCTGCCGACAGCCCGATCACCCTGGAATGCCCCGAGGGCCAGGAGCAGGTGGAGCTCACCAGCTTCTCCGGCAGCTACCAGATGCGCGGGCTGTCGGCGGAGGATTTTCCCGACCTGCCCCTGGTGCAGACCGGAGCGCCGATCCGGCTGGAGGCGGAAGCCCTGATCAAGGGCCTGCGTGCCACTCTGTTCGCCAGCAGCCCGGATGAGGCCAAGCAGTTGCTCACCGGCGTGCATCTCGGCCTTGAGCACGACGGCCTCGAGTGCGCCGCCACCGATGGTCACCGCCTCTCGGTGCTGCGCCTCAACAACGCGGCGGCCGGTGCTGGCCCGGGCAGCGGCGCTGTGGAGGTGGAAGAGGCGCCGAGCTTTGCTGTCACGGTGCCGGCCCGATCCCTGCGAGAACTCGAGCGCCTGCTGTCTTCCCGCCAGTCACAGGAGCCGGTGAGCCTGTTCAGCGAACGGGGGCAGGTGGTGTTCGTCTGGGCGGATCAGGTGCTCACCAGCCGTAGCCTTGATGGCACCTACCCCAACTACGGCCAGCTGATTCCTGCCTCCTTCAGCCGCACCCTGGAGCTCGACCGCCGCGCCTTCGTCAACGCCCTGGAGCGGGTGGCTGTGGTGGCTGACCAGCACAACAACGTGGTGAAGCTGAGCAGCGATCCGGCCAACGACCGCCTGCGCATCAGCGCCGATGCCCAGGATGTGGGCAGCGGCTCGGAATCCTTGCCGGCGCTGGTGAAAGGGGACGCGATCGAGATCGCCTTCAATGTGCGCTACGTGCTCGATGGCCTCAAAGCGATGACCGCCGAACGGGTGGAGCTGCGCTGCAACGCCCCCACCACGCCTGCCGTGCTGGCGCCGCTGGAGGATCCCAGCTTCACCTACCTGGTGATGCCTGTGCAGATCCGCAGCTGATGCCGTGAGCCTTCCCGCTCAGCTGCTGCTCTCTGATCTGCTGCGGCTTCGGGTGCGCTGCGATCAGGGCCTTGATCATGGCCCCGGGCTGATGGGTTGGATGCACCCGCCGGTGCACCGTCTGCTCGGTTGGGCCAGCAAACCTTCTGCCTTCGGCACGCGCCGGCTGGTGTGGCGCCTCGACCAACTGCGCGGCCTTGGCGAGCTGGAGGCCCTGGTGCTGGGCGAACCGGCTGTCACCGATCCGGCCACGCTCGAACGCCTGCCCACGCTGTTTGATGCCGCCCTCACCGGCGCCGGTGGCGCCGTGCTGGGCACGGTGGCGGATGCGGCCGTGGAGCTGCGCAGCGGCCGCATCCTGCATTACCTGGTGTCGCGCACCGATCCGCGCCTGCCGGGCACCAGCCGCTGGCGCCTCACGCCCGATCGGATCGTCGACCAGCAACCCGGCCAGGTGTTCACTGGCCTCAGTGGCCTCGACGACCTGCCACTGGCCAAGGCCAGTGTGAGGCAGGAGTTTCTGCGCCGCTCGCGCCGCTGGCGCGATCAGGTGGGTCAGGAGACCTCCCGGATCAAGGATCAGTTTCAGGAAGTGGGCGGGCGCTTCGAAGAACGGCTGGAGGGCTGGCTGGAGGAACCGCCCTGGCAGGAGCCGCAGCGGGAAGGTCCGCCCTGGCCAGACCCAGACGCCGATCCCGGCCGGCGCCATCCCGACGCTGACCCGTTGGAGGCCTGGGACGACGACGACGATCGCGGCAACGACCCCACGGCCTGGGACCCGCCAGACGCCGATCCTCAGCCCGTCCGCGAAGGGCCGTCCCGCCGGGGCCGCCGCTACGACAGCGACGCCGATCCCTGGGTCTGAAGCCGCCGATCCCGCGCCGGCAGTGGGCGGTCGCTCGGCCAGACTGAGCTTTCCTGCCTGCGGCTGCCTGGTGTCCTCCCCCTCCTATCCGCTTGCCGAAGCTCTGCGCAAGGAGGGCCTCAGCCGGGCCGACTACGACGAGATCGTGCGGCGCCTGGGCCGGGCACCGAACCGCGCCGAGCTGGGCATGTTCGGGGTGATGTGGTCGGAGCACTGCTGTTACCGCAACTCCCGCCCCCTGCTGGGCCAGTTCCCCACCACCGGGCCGCGCATCCTGGTGGGGCCCGGCGAGAACGCCGGCGTGGTCGATCTGGGCGAGGGCCAGCATCTGGCTTTCAAGATTGAGAGCCACAACCACCCCTCGGCCGTGGAGCCCTTCCAGGGCGCAGCCACCGGCGTGGGCGGCATCCTGCGCGACATCTTCACGATGGGTGCGCGCCCGATCGCGCTGCTCAATGCCCTGCGCTTCGGGCCGCTGGAAGATCCCCGCAATGTGGGGTTGATGGAGGGCGTGGTGGCCGGCATCGCCCACTACGGCAACTGCGTCGGCGTGCCGACGGTTGGAGGGGAGGTGGCCTTCGATCCCAGCTACAGCGGCAACCCGCTCGTCAATGCCATGGCCCTGGGGTTGATGGAAACCGAGGAAATCGTGCGCTCCGGTGCGGCGGGTGTGGGCAATCCGGTGGTCTATGTGGGCAGCACCACCGGCCGTGATGGCATGGGCGGTGCCAGCTTCGCCAGCGCCGAGCTCACGGAAGCCTCCCTCGACGACCGCCCGGCCGTGCAGGTGGGCGATCCCTTCCTGGAGAAGGGGCTGATCGAGGCTTGCCTGGAAGCCTTCAAGAGCGGCGATGTGGTGGCCGCCCAGGACATGGGCGCCGCCGGCCTAACCTGCAGCTGCTCGGAGATGGCCGCCAAGGGTGGCGTGGGTGTGGAACTCAACCTCGACCTTGTGCCGGCCCGCGAACACGGCATGACCGCCTACGAGTTCCTGCTGTCGGAATCGCAGGAGCGCATGTTGTTCGTGGTGCGCCAGGGCCGCGAGCAGCCCCTGATGGAGCGCTTCCGCCGCTGGGGCCTGCAGGCTGCGGTGGTGGGCCGCGTGGTGGCCGAGAACGTGGTGCGGGTGCTGCAGCACGGCGAGGTAGCCGCTGAGGTGCCGGCCAATGCCCTCGCCGACGACACCCCGATCAACCACCACGAGCTGCTCGCTGCCCCGCCGGCCGAGATCCAGGCCCACTGGCAGTGGAGCGAAGACCAGCTGCCGCCCGCCGGCACCGGCGGCATCACCCCGGTGGGCCAGGCGCCGCTCAGCTGGAACCAGGTGCTGCTGGCCCTGCTCGATACCCCCACGATCGCCAGCAAGCGCTGGGTGTATCGCCAGTACGACCACCAGGTGCAGGGCAACACTGTGATGCCCCCTGGCGGTGCCGATGCGGCCGTGGTGCGGCTGCGGCCCCAGCAGGGGCAAGGCTCGTTGCTGCCGGCCCAGCGCGGCGTGGCGGCGGTGGTGGATTGCCCCAACCGCTGGGTGGCTCTCGATCCAGAACGGGGCGCGATGGCAGCGGTGGCCGAAGCGGCCCGCAACCTCAGCTGCGTAGGAGCCGAGCCACTGGCGGTCACCGACAACCTCAACTTCCCTTCCCCCGACAACCCCACCGGCTACTGGCAGCTGGCGATGGCCTGCCGCGGCCTCTCGGAGGCCTGCGCCGCGCTCGGCACACCGGTCACCGGCGGCAACGTCTCCCTCTACAACGAGACCCGCCTGCCCGATGGCCGCCTGCAGCCGATCCATCCCACCCCTGTGGTGGGGATGGTGGGCCTGGTGGCCGATCTTGCCCACGTCACCGGGCAGGCCTGGCGCGCGGCCGGCGATGCCATCTGGCTGCTGGGCGTGCCGCTGGCGGGCGACGCCGACGCCGACGAGCGGCTGGGGCTGGCGGCCAGCGGCTATCTGGAGTGGGTCCACGGCCTCAGCACCGGCCGACCGCCGCGCACGGACCTGGCGCTGGAGGCGGCGGTGCAGGCTCTGCTGCGGCAGGCGATCGCCCAGGGGGTGGTGACTGCCGCCCACGATCTCAGCGATGGAGGCCTGGCGGTGGCGGCGGCCGAATGTTGCCTCGCCTCGGGTCTGGGCGCCCAGCTGGAGCTGCCGGCAGGCACGGCCCGCGCCGACCGGCTGCTGTTCGCTGAAGGTGGCGCCCGGGTGCTGGTGGGCGTGCCGACGGCCCAGGGCCAGGCCTGGCAGGCGTTGCTGGAGCAGGCGCCGCTCAGCGGTGCCGCTGGCTCCCCGCCGGCCTGCCAGCGGTTGGGCCAGGTGCAGGCCGAGGCGATGCTGAGCATTGAGCGCGGTGGCACAACGTTGCTGGCGCAGCCGCTTGATGTGTTGGGGCTGGCTTACGAGCAGGCGATTCCCCGCCGGCTGGCCGGCGGGGCCTGAGGCAGACTGTCAACGAAGTCGGTCAGTGGTTAGGCCTGTGGTTCGCGCGCACCCCAGGCAGCACCCCTCCCTGCCACCTTCCGCCCCCCCCGGCGTCAGCTCGCCTGTTGGCGCCAGCGCGGCTGCTGCGGTGGTCATGGCTGACGTGGCGTTGGCTGACGCGGCGTTGGCGGAGGAGCGCCCCGATCGCATGGAGGAGGCCTGCGGCGTGTTCGCCGTCTATGCCACCGGCCAGCCGGTGGCGAACCTCACTTACTTCGGCCTCTACGCGCTGCAGCACCGGGGCCAGGAATCGGCCGGGATCGCTGTGTTCAACGGCGCCAAGATCCGGCTCCACAAAGACATGGGCCTGGTCAGTCAGGTGTTCGATCAGGACGTGCTGGAGCGCATGCCCGGCGACCTGGCGATTGGCCATAACCGCTATTCCACCACCGGCAGCAGCCGGGTCTGCAACGCCCAGCCGGTGGTGCTGATGACCCGCCTGGGTCCCTTCGGCCTGGCGCACAACGGCAATCTGGTCAATGCCAACGAGTTGCGTGAGGCGCTCGACCATCTCGCCGGTGAATTCACCTCCACCACCGATTCGGAGCTGATCGCCTTCGCGCTCCAGGAGGCGGTGGATGGGGGTCTGGGCTGGAGCGCCGCCATCCGCCAGGCCGCCGGCCGCTGCCGCGGCGCCTTCAGCCTGGCGATCGGCACCCCGGAAGGCTTGTTCGCCCTGCGCGATGGCTACGGGGTACGCCCGCTGGTGTTCGGCCACATGGGCGATAAGCACCAGGGGCAATGGGTGCTCAGCAGCGAAACCTGTGGCCTTGACATCATCGGCGCCTCCTACGACGGCGATGTGGGCCCCGGCGAACTGATTCACTTCCGGGCCGGCGAGCCGGTGCCCGAGCGGGTGCGCTGGATTGTGGAGCCCGCGAAGCTGTGCGTCTTCGAGATGATCTACTTCGCCCGGCCTGACAGCCGCTTCTTCGGCGAATCGCTTTATAGCTACCGCCATCGCATCGGTGAGATGCTGGCGCGCGAATCCGCCGTGGAGGCGGACATCGTGATCGGTGTGCCCGATTCTGGCATCCCCGCCGCCATTGGCTTTTCCAAGGGTAGTGGCATCCCCTTCGCCGATGGGCTGATCAAGAACCGCTATGTGGGCCGCACCTTCATCCAGCCCACCCAGGCGATGCGGGAGGCGGGCATCCGCGTCAAGCTCAATCCCCTGCCGGATGTGCTCTCCGGCAAGCGGGTGATTGTGATCGACGACTCGATCGTGCGGGGCACCACCAGCCGCAAGCTGGTGATGGCGCTGCGGGATGCGGGTGCCACTGAAGTGCACATGCGGATCAGTTCACCGCCGGTCACCCATCCCTGCTTCTACGGCATCGACACCGACAATCAGGAGCAACTGATTGCGGCCCGGCTCACCCTCGACGAGATCATCGTTCACCTCGGTGTCGACTCGCTCGCTTATCTCAGCCAGGAAGGGATGCTGGAGGCTGCCCACGATCATTCCTCCCATTTCTGCACGGCCTGCTTCGATGGCAACTACCCGATCCCCATGGACGACGCCATCCGCTCCAGCAAGTTGATGCTGGAGCCCTCGGGTCTGGCGGCCACCAAGCCCTGAATCTGATCAGCCCAAGATCAGCAGCCAATGATCAGCAGGTGGTGATCAGCAGGTGGTGATCAGTAAACGTTGATCAGCAAACGTTGATCAGCTGATCAGGGGCACCAGGGCCTGCACCCTGTCAGCGGGCGCCAGTGGCTGCGGCAGTTCGCCGGGTTCGTCCGGGTTCTGGGGCGAAAGGGTGGCTGGATGGAGGCGGAAGCTGCGGGTCGGGCTCAGCACCACCCCCAAGGTGGCGGGGCCGCAGACCTGCAGGTCCACCAGGGCGTCGCTGCGATCGAGGAAGCGCAGGCCGATCTGGCCCAACTCGCCCCGCTGGCAGCGCCGCAGGCTCTCCAGCCGCAGGCGCTTGATCCGCCCCAGGCGGCTGGCCAGCACCACGTCCTGATCGGAGCGGGGAGCGCAGGCCCCGGCGATCGTCTCGCCAGGCAGCAGCCGCAGCAGCAGCGGACCCTGGGCCGTCCGCCCCATCAGCGGCACGTCGGCGTCCGTCACCTGCAGGCGCAGCAGGCGCCCGGAACTGCTGCCCACCACCAGATCCTGGTCGTCGGCGCAGGGCACGACGCGGCGCAGCACCACGCCATCCTTCAGCTTCAGCACAGTTGCGGCGCGGCCGGAGAGCTCAAGGAAGGCGTCGATCGGCAGCCGCTTGAAGCGGCCATCGCTGCTCAGCAGACCCAGACTGCCCTCGGGTTTCGCCGGCAACGGCAGCACTTGAACGATCGGATCGTCCAGCAGGCT
>CALFOF010000239.1 GCA_937919075.1 uncultured Cyanobium sp.
TGCTCGGGCAAGGGGGGCACTGGTTTCCCGGCGCCAATGCCGATGCGCTCGATGCCGAAGTGAGCGAGGCGGCATTGCTGGCGGCCCTCCAGGCCAGCCCCTGGGCCGCGCAGATCCCTGAGCTGCTGCGCCGGCTGCGCCACCGGCTCGGGGGCACCCCGCACCAGCGGCTGATGGCCGGTGAAGCCGCCGCTTAGCCCAGCCGCCGCCTAACCCAGTGGCAGCTTGGCTGGCACGCCCACAGGGCGGGGATAGAGCTGGGGGCAGAGCCCGGTGGCGGCCACCACCACGGCATGGCGCACACCACGGCCAGAGGGCAGCTCCTGCCGCTCCACCCGCCGCAGCTCCGCCCGCAGGGGCAGCACGGCCCGCTCCATGGCCTGCTGGTCTTCGGCGCTCCACTGGCCCCGGTAAAGCAGCGCCTGGCCCCCGGGCCTGAGCAGCGGCACCAGGTATTCGGCCACCACCGGCGCTGCGGCCACGGCGCGGGCCAGGGCCCAGTCGAAGCGGCCGCGGCAGTCGCGGCTTCGGCCGCTGAGCTCCGCCCGTTCGCAGCGCACCACCACCCGCTGATCCAGACCCAGCGAGGCGGCCATCGCCTGCACCGCTGCCGCCTTGCGCCCCACTGAATCCACCAGGGTGAGCCGCGCCTGGGGCAGGGCGATCGCCAGTACCAGGCCGGGGAAGCCGCCGCCGGTGCCCACATCCACCAGCTGCAGCGGCGCTGCCGGGCTGTGCAGCAAGGAACGCCAGGGCCAGAGGCTGTCGAACACCTGAGCGATCCAGTAGTCGTCGCCCTCGACCAGTCGGGTGAGATTGAGGCGGGCGTTCCACTGGCGCAGCTCCTGCTGCAGTGCTTCGAGCGCCCCGAGCTGCTCCGCGTCGGGTTGCCAGCCAAGGGCAGCCCAGAGTGCCACCGGGTCGTCGGCGTCCGCCGCGGGGCTGGGGGGATCAAGCGGAACGTTCATTCCCTGGGAGGTCACCATCCGCGCCGGCAGAACCGACTGAGATCTCTAGGATCTCGCAGACCCGGTGCGGGCTTGGTGGCAGCAGGCGAACGTCCAGGAAGGGGTCAGACCCACTACCAGTTGCTGCGTCTTGCGACCACAGCGACAGCTCAGGAGCTGCGCCAGGCGTTCCGCACCTTGAGCAAGTTGTATCATCCGGATACCACCACCCTGCCGGCCGCGGAAGCGGAGCAGCAGTTCCAGCGCCTGCAGACCGCCTACACCACCCTCAGCGACCCTGACAGCCGCCACCTCTACGACCGGCAGCTGCGGCTGCTTGAGCTGCAGAAGGCTGCGGCGCTTCAGCCGGCCCTGGCCCGCACCGCTGTCCCCAGCCCTGTTGTCAGCTCCGGCCAGCGTGCCCTCTCCGCGCGCCGAGCGCTTTCCGGTGGTGAGTGGT
Organism: uncultured Cyanobium sp.; assembly: GCA_937919075.1. GTDB lineage: Bacteria > Cyanobacteriota > Cyanobacteriia > PCC-6307 > Cyanobiaceae > MW101C3. Next base: position 1,408 of record CALFOF010000239.1, read on the forward strand.
TCGCGTTGGTGTTGCTTGGTGCGGCCCTGGTCTGCAGCCTGGTGCTGGGGCTTGGCCTGGCCTGGTGGCGGGGGGCAGATCTGCTGGCTTCGCCCGCGTCCGTGCAGACTGCCCCTCGATTCGGTGATGCCGCTGGGGATGAACGCCCTGCCCCCCCTTCAGACGCCCCTCTACAACCATCCGTTGCCGGCCCTGGAGCAATGGCTGCGGCAGTTGGGAGCGAGCCCCAGCCGCAGTGACCGCAGTTCCTGGGATCTGCATCAGCCGCAGTGGAGCGCCTTGATTGAGCTTGCGGTCGAAGACATCCGCGTGACCTGGCATCAGGACGGGCGCAGCACGGTGCGGATGTTCCCCTATGGCCTCTCCCGCGCCGATGTGGAATCGGCGATCCTGGCCGGGCCCTGAATCGCGCTCACAGGGCGGTCAGAGCTGCGCTCACAGCTGCGCTCACAGGGCGGCCAGACCCGCCTGGATCACGGCGTAGCAATGGGCCAGCTGGCTGTCGGTGATGCACAGGGGCGGCAGCAGATAGACCACTTGCCCCAGCGGCCTGATGAACACGCCCCGCTCCAAGGCATGGCGTTGCAGCACCCGTCCGGTGCGGTTGAGGTAACCAGGATCGGCCACCTTGAGCTCGAAGGCGGCGATCGTGCCGCACAGACGCGGCCGCTCCACGCGCGGATCGCTGGCGAGCGCTTCGAGATGCGGCCGGTGCCGTGCTTCGAAGCCCTCGTACCGCTGTGGAGTTGCGGCCAGCAGGGCCAGGCTGGCGTTGGCCGCGGCGCAACCCAACGGGTTGGCGGTGAAGCTGTGGCCGTGGAAGAAGGTGTGGGTGGGGTCGCCACTGATGAACCCCTGATAGAGCCGCTCGCTGGCCAGGGTCACCCCCATCGGCAGGAAGCCTCCGGTGAGGCCTTTGGAGAGCGCCACCAGGTCGGGGCGGATTCCCGCTTTGCCGCAGGCGAACAGCGTGCCGGTGCGGCCAAAGCCGGTCATCACTTCGTCGGCGATCAGCAGGGCGCCCGCCTGACGCACCCGCTGCTCCACCGCCTGGAGGAAGCCGGGACGCACCATCGACATGCCGCTGGCGCCCTGCACGAGCGGCTCCAGGATCACCGCCGCCGTGGGTTGCTCCAGCAGGGTCTCCAGCACCTGCAGCGCCGCCCGTTCTTTCTCAGCCACCAGCGGGTCGCCCCACCAGGTGGAGGGACAGGGGGCCCGCGCCACCGGGCAGAGCAGCGGGTCAAAGGGCGCCGAGAACAGGGAGCGCTCCCCCATCGCCATCGCCCCGAAGGTGTCGCCGTGATACGCCCCGTCAAAGGCGATCCACTGCGCACGCTCCTCGCCGCGGTTCCGCCACCACTGCCAGGCGATCTTCAGGGCCACCTCCACGGCCGTGGAGCCGTTATCGGAGAAGAACAGCCGCTCCAGCCCGCTGGCGGCGCTGAGGCTCGTGGCCAGCTGCTCAGCCTGGGGATGGCTGAAGTTGGCGAAGATCACCTGCTCCAGCTCCGCCACCTGGCTGGCCACTGCTGCCGCGATCGTGGGTTCGGCATGCCCGTGCAGGGTTACCCACCAGCTGCTGATCGCGTCGATCAGCTGGCGGCCGTCATCGAGTTCCAGCAGGGCGCCGCGGCCGCGCACGGCCCGCAACGGCGGCTCGCTCGTTGCCACCTGGGTGGTGGGATGCCAGAGATGGGGATGCCAGTTCATCGGGCAGGAGCGCCGGCCTTCACTGGCAGCGGCGGGCATCGCGTTCAGCGCCGCTGGCCAGGGGGCCGCAGTTCACCCACCGCACCACCGAGATCTCGACGTCGGTGAAGATCACCAGCACGGCGGCGCAGATCACTGCCACCACGGCGCTGACCAGGGCATGCTTTCGGGTCATCAGCCAAGGTTACGGGGCGCCCAGGGCGCTGCAGAGGGTGGCGCGGAGTCCACTGGTCTGCCAGGCCTCGGCCAGCGCGGCGGCCTCCAGCTGCGGCAGCGGCGGCAGGCAGCCCAGTACCGGCGCACCGCTCAGCTCGCGCAAGGTGCCGGGATTGTCCGCGTGCGGGGGGCCGTTGAGAATCAGGCCCAGCAGGGGGATCTGGCGGTGCCGCAACGCCTCCACCGACAGCAGGGTGTGGTTGAGGGTGCCCAGCCCGCTGCGGGCCACCAGCACCACCGGCAGCCCCCAGCGCTGGATCTGATCGATCTGCATCAGGTCGCGGCGCAGGGGCACCAGCAGCCCGCCGGCCGTTTCCACCACCAATGGCCCCGGCACGGCCGGAAGATCCAGCCGCTCCTGCTCAAGCCGCACCCCTTCCAGCTCGGCGGCCCAGTGGGGCGAAACCGGCGCCGCGAAGCGGTAAGCCTCCGGCAGCAAGCGCTGCTGGATCTGTTCGGCGCTCAGTCCCAGCAGCCGGCCCACCCGGTCGCGGTCGCCGCCGCCCTCCAGGCCGCACTGCACCGGCTTCCAATAGTGGGCGCCCAGCCCCAGGGTCAGCAGGGCGCTGACCACCGTTTTGCCCACGTCGGTGTCCGTGCCGCAGACGATCAGTTGCTGCCTCATGCAGGGATGGCTACAGGGCCCCACAGTGCCAGCCTCGCTTCACGGGCTGGCGGCGGGCCGCTGACCGATCAGCACCAGCACCTCCCAGCTGAGGCGCTTGCGCGGCGGGCCGGCTGGGTTGATGGCGGGCTCGGCCGGCCAGGCGGCCTCCAGCCGGCGCCACTGGCCCGGCGTGAGGGGCGCGGCCGGGGTGCTGCCGGCACCGAGCGCCTGGATCTGGCGCAGGAAGGCGAGCGCCGTCGGCGCGAAGCGGCTGAAGCGCAGGCGCTGCTGCGTTGTGAGCGTCAGCTGGCGCTGCGCGGCGTGCACCAGTGCACCGGCGTCGGGTAGCGGCAAGGCGCTGCAGGGCCCACCGGCCCGCGCCGCCGCCTGGTGCCATTGCGGAAAACTGCCTGCGGTGGGCACCGCCAGCACCAGCCAGCCGCCCGGGGCCAGCCGGCGGCACCAGTGCCCCAGTTGCTCCTCCGGGCGCTCGAGCCACTGCAGCGCAAAGCTCGACAGCAGCAGCGAGGCCTGCTCCAGCTGGGGCGGCAAGCCAGCGTTGAGGTTCCACAGCAGGGATTCCGCCCCGGCTCCCTCGTCCCTCGCCCCCTGCAGCAACAGCTCGGCGCAGAGGTCCAGGCGCAGGGGCTGAAGCGCAGGGCGCAGGTGCTGCACCGCCCGGCTGAGCAGGCCGCTGCCGGCGCCGAGATCGGCGCAGGGACCGGCGACAAGCGGCAGATCGCGGCAATGGCGGGCCAGCCGCCAGGCCACGGCCCGCTGCAGGCTGGCCCTCTGCTCGTAGGAGCCGGCATGACGGCCGAACGCCTCGCGCACCTGTTCCTGCAGGGTCATGCTGCCTCCAGCCAGGTGAGCACCGGCTCGATCAGGGGCGCCCGCAGCAGGCTGTGGCCCGCCCCGGCGATCGGCCAGACGGTGGCTTCGGACAGGGCCCGGCGCAGGGCAGCCCGGCTGGCGGCGGCGACGATCCGGTCGTCCTCGGCCTCCACCAGCAGCACCCGGGCCGCAGGTGGAAACGCCGCCGGTAGGGCACCGACTCGCCCCAGCAGGGCCAGATCGCTGCGCAGGCGTTCGATACCCGCGGCCTCCAGTGGCTCGCTGCCCGGGCCCGGCGGCAGCAGGTCGGCGGGATCGGGTGCCGCCGCCTGGCGAAGAAAATCAGCCAGCAGGTCGGCGGCCAGCCCGGCGGCCAGCCGTGCCTCCATGGCGCCAAGGGCAGCGCGCAAGGGCCGGCCGTCCCGCCCCGCTGGCACGAAGGCCGCGAAACTCGCCAGCAGCACCACCGCATCGGCGGCGGCCAGCACGGCCGGAGGCAGCAGGTGCAGCCCAAGGGAATGGGCAAGCACAGCGCGCCTGCCGGGCTTCGAGCCGCTCTCCCAGGCGGGGAGCCGGGGCGGGAGGGATCCGTACCCCCGTTCGCCGCA
>CALFOF010000240.1 GCA_937919075.1 uncultured Cyanobium sp.
CGACGTCTCAATCTGGTGGCCTGCGCGCTGCTGCTTCTGCTGCTTGGGCTGAGGTGGCAGTACGGTGCGCTGTGATTGGTAGCCGAACAAACCATCAGTGAGCGCAGAGTCGAGTACCGAGCGATATCTCAACCATCCCACCTTCGGGCTCCTGTATTGGGTGGCACCGGCAGGAGAGGGTCGCGATCTCTTCGCCACCCTTTATGCCCAGCGGATGTTCTTCCTGGTCACGACCCAGCCGCGCGGGGCGCATTTCGAGGTGATCCCGCTGATGGATGCCCGCCATTACGCCGAGCAGAACCTGGCGCGGGCCCGGCGTGACCGCAGCGAAAAACTCGGCCACTGGCGCCAGCTCTTCGACCAGACCTTCATCTGAGATGGGCGGCGACGCTCCAGCAGCCCTGGCGGCGCGGTGGCAGGCCCTGCAGCAGCAGTTGCCGCCGGCCACCCGCCTGCTGGCAGTGAGCAAGGGGCAGCCCGCCGAGCGCATTCGGGCCCTGGCCGCGCTCGGTCAGCGCAGCTTCGGCGAAAGCCGCCTGCAGGAAGCCGAAGCCAAGCAGAAGGAGCTGGCAGATCTTCCCCCATTGGATTGGCATTTCATCGGTCGCCTGCAGGCCAACAAAGCCCGGGGGGTGCTGCGCCGCTTCGGCACCATCCACTCGCTCGACAACCTGCCGCTGGCGCTTCGCCTGCAGCGCATTGCCGCTGAAGAGGGTCTGCAGCCGCGCGTGTTCCTGCAGGTGAAGCTGCTGCCCGATGCGGCCAAGGCCGGGTTTGAGCTTGAGGCGCTGGACCAGCTCTGGCCCCAGCTGCAGGCGCTGGCGCCGCTGCAGGTGGCTGGCCTGATGACGATCGCGCCGCTGGGGCTGGAGCCAGCCGGCAGCCGTGCCCTGTTCGCGTCCTGCGCTGCGCTGGCGGCCCGTCTGGGGCTGCCGGAGCTGTCGATGGGCATGAGCGGCGACTGGCCCGAGGCGGTGGCGGCCGGCAGCACCTGGGTGCGGCTCGGCTCGGTGCTGTTCGGCCCCCGCTAGGTCTGATCGGTGGGGCCTCAGGGGCTCGCGACCGGGGCTCAGCGGGGGCTCAGCGGGGGCTGAGTGATGGCAACTGCGGGGCTGCGTGATGGCTCCACAGTTGCCTCTGCAGGGGCCGCCTTGGTGGCGTTTGCTGCCCGACAGACCACGAATCCAGTGATTTCAAGGGTTGCGACCAGTTGCAACTGGGAGCGTGGGACGCTATTCAGGTACTGACCTCACGAAGGAACCAAAGGTGTCGTTGTTTTCCCGCCTCCGTGCCGTCGTCTCCGGGGACGACTATCTCGATGGCGAGTACGACGACGAACTCGACTACGACCCCGGCGACAACCAGTCACAGACGGCCCAGTCGCGCGCCACGGAGATCGGCAGCGGCAGCGCCCTGGCCCTGTCGTCTCCCTTCGGCACCGACGACCTCTTCCCCGGCAGCAACGTGATCGGCATGCCGGGCCTGTCGTCTTCGGCCGCGGAGGTGACCCTGATGGAGCCCCGCAGCTTCGATGAGATGCCGCGCGCCATCCAGGCCCTGCGTGATCGCAAGACCGTGATCCTCAACCTCACGATGATGGAGCCGGATCAGGCCCAGAGGGCCGTTGATTTCGTGGCCGGTGGCACCTTCGCCATCGACGGCCACCAGGAGCGGGTGGGCGAAAGCATCTTCCTGTTCGCGCCCAGCTGCGTCACGGTCACCACCGCCTCGATGGAGGAGCCCTCTTCGCCCACCATCGTGTCCACCCGCGATAGCGGCTCCGATACCGATGCAGCCCCCAGCCCCGCCTGGGGCCGCTCCGACTTCGCCGTCGGCGGCTAGCCCGTCTCCCGCCGCCGCTCCATGACCGCGCACGCCGGGGCCTCTGGGCCCCTTCTGTCCGGCCTCGGCATCATCGGCCTGGGTCAGATGGCCCAGGCCCTGCTGTTGCCGTTGCTGGAGCAGGGCGATGTATTGCTCGCTGCGGTGCAGGCCGTGGTGGCCACCCCCGCCTCCGCCGAGCGGCTTCAGCAGCAACTCCAGCTGCCCGTCTGCGCCGCCGCCGATGGGCAGGCCGCCGCTGCCTGGCAAGCGCCGGTGGTGCTGCTGGCGGTCAAGCCACAGCAGCTTGCAGCAGCAGCAGAAGCAGCAGCGTCGGTTGCGGCAGCAGCAGAAGCGGCAGCTGTGGCGGCTGCGGCGGCAGCCACATCTTCTGGATGTGCAGTTTCTGAATCTTCAGCAGCATCCCCAGGGCACAGCTCAGCATCCCCAGGGCACGGCGACGAGCTCCCCCTGTTGATCTCGGTGCTGGCTGGGGTCAGCCTGGCCCGCCTGCAGGCGGCGTTTCCCGGCTGGCGTGTGGTGCGGGCGGTGCCGAACACCCCCTGCCTGGTGCGGGCCGGCATCACCGGCCTGGCCTGGGGAGAGCAGCTCAGCGACGGGCAGCGCCACTGCGTGCGGGAGTTGTTCGGCCGGGTGGGACAGGTGCTCGAACTTCCGGAGCCCCAGCTCGATGGGCTGCTGGCGCTGGCCTCCTCCGGGCCGGCGCTGATGGCGGTGGTGATCGAAGCGCTCGCCGATGGCGGCGTGGCGGCCGGGCTGCCACGGGCGCTCGCGCAGCAGCTGGCGCTCGCCATGACCGGCGGCACCGTGGCGCTGCTGGAGCAGAAGGGCCTGCACCCCGGCCAGCTCAAGGACATGGTGAGCAGCCCGGCTGGCACCACGATTACGGCCCTGCGCCAGCTCGAGCGCGGCGCGGTGCGTTCCGCCCTGATCGAGGCGGTGCTGGCAGCTGCCGAACGCAGCCGGGCGCTGGGCTGAACCGGCTCCCGCTTCTCGGCTCTCAGCTCCGGCCTCCCGGCTCAGGCCGGGGTTTTGGTTTTGTCGGCGCCGATCCGGGGCTCGGTGCCGTCCATGATCCGGGCCAGGTTGCTGCGGTGGCGCCACAGCACCAGCACGGTGGTGAGCAGGGCAAGGGCCAGATAGGCGGGCCGCAGCCCGGTGCCGGCGCTCTGGAAGGAGCCCAGCATCAGCAGCGGCAGGCCCATCGCCGCCACCACGCTGGAAAGCGACACGATGCGGGTGACGGTGAGGCTGACAAGAAACAGCCCGAAGCTGGCCAGCCCCACGGCGGGCACCAGCCCCAGCAGCACGCCCAGCCCGGTGGCCACCGCCTTGCCCCCCCGCCAGCCCAGCCACACCGGCCAGATGTGGCCGGCCAGGGCCGCCAGCCCCGCCGCCACCACCCAGGCATCGCCGCTGGCGGAGACGCCCAGCGGTTCCACCACGGCCTTGGCCAGCAGCACGGCGGCCGTTCCCTTCAGCACATCCACCAGGAACACCACCAGGGCCGGGCCTTTGCCCACCTGGCGCAGCACGTTGGTGGCACCTGTGGAGCCGGAGCCCAGCTGGCGCAGATCGACGCCGGCGCACCAGCGCCCCGCCAGCCAGCCGCTGGGGATCGAGCCGAGCAGGTAGCCCGCCAGCAGCACGGGTGGGATCAGCAGGGGATTCACAGCAGCTCCTCGTCGATGGCCAGTTCCGCCGGGGTGGCGGCGAAGGCCAACCAGAGCGGGAATTGCAGCATCGGGATGTCCACCACCTGCTCGGCCGCATCGATCACGATGAACGGCAGCTCGCCGCGTTCCTCCAGCCGGTCGGCGCGTTCGATCAAGGCATCGGGCCGCTCAAACAACACCACGCCGCTGTTGGGGCCGAAATCTTCGCGGCTGAGCCCGAGGCAATCCTGCAGGCCGCGGCGCCATTCCCCCAGCCGCTCCGGCTGGCCGGCCAGCACCAAAGTTTGGAAGCGCTCGCCGTAGAGGTCGCCGAGGATCGCCACCGCCGCCGCCACCGTGAGCGCATTGCGGCTGCGGCTGCCGCCGCTGGCCTGGGCGCCACGCCCGCCTTGATACAGGAACCATTCCTCCAGCAGGGCTGCGGCCGGGGCTTCCAGGCTGCGGCGCAGCTTCCAGGGATCGGCGTAGAAATCGGGCTGGCCCTGGAAGCGCTCCAGCTGGCTGCGGATCAGGTCTTCGTCCTCACTGAACAGCCCCGCCGCCGCCGGTGCGGCGGAGGTGGCCGCCGCGGCCACCTCCGCCGGCTGATCCAGCGGCGAGGGCTGCACCACCACCGGCTGCACCACCAGCTCCATCTGCTCGGCCTGGCCGGCCAGATCCTGCAGCGCCACCACCAGGTAGTCCTGAAAGCCCTTCAGGCGCCGGGCGATCGCATCGGCCTGGCCCTCGAAGCTGCTGACCAGGCTCTTCTGCAGCTGGTTGCGACGGGTTTCCAGCTCCTGGATCTCCGCCTCCAGCGCCGCACGCCGCTCTTGCAGCTCCTTGAGGGCGAGCGCCTGCCAGGGCTCAATGGGCGCGACGGCAGGAGAGGGCGCGACGGCAGACGATGACTCAGCAGCAGAAGAGGGCCTAACAGCAGAAAAAGGCTTAGCAACAGAGGGCTCAGGCACGCTCAAGGGCGGTGTGGGTTGCTCCGGCGGCACGCTGGGATCGGTCATGGCGAGGTGTTGACGTGCAGCTCCAGTTGCTGGCGCAGGGTGGTGGCATCAAACAACACCGGCAGCAGGTGAATGCTGCGCTGTTCACGGAAATAGAACAGCACCGGCACCGGGCTCCAGAACACCGTCCAGGCGATCCATTCGTCGTAGGGGAAGCGGCGCAGCAGCGTCGACTGACGCCACACCAGCAGCGCATCGCCGCTGAACTGCAGGCGCAACAGCACGGCCTGCAGCAGCAGGAACAGGCCGAACAGCACCACCACGCCGCTCAGCCACAGCGCCCCCGACCACAGCGGCAGCAGGGCCAGGCCGGCCAGCCCCAGCACCACAACCCCCAGCGGCACCCCGTAGCGGGGCGCGAGCACGGGGCCGTCGGCGGGATCGAGCGTGGCGGTGGGGGAGGTCATGGCAGCAGCGGCGTGAGGCGGAGGTTCCATGCTGGGCGGCTGGCGGCCTAGGCGCCGAACAGCAGCTGGGTGAGCAGCACATCCATCAGGCTCACTGTGACCAGAATCATCACCACGGCGCCGGTGGTGCTGGTGCCCACCTCCTTGGGCCCACCGCGGGTCGTGAGGCCCCAGCCGCAGGCGATCACGGCAATCTGCAGGCCGAACACCACCGCTTTGATCAGCATCGAGGGCAGGTCGCCGGCGGCAATCCAGGTGCGCACGGAATTCCAGAACACCGTGGGCGGGATCGAGAAGAGGAAGGTGCTGCTCAGCTGGCCCGACCAGACCCCCACCACAAAGAACACCAGGCACTGCACCGGGGCCATCACCACCATGGCCAGCACCCGCGGCACCACCAGATACTCCACCGGATCGGTGCGCAGCATGGTGATGGCGTCGATCTGCTCGGTCACCTTCAT
>CALFOF010000241.1 GCA_937919075.1 uncultured Cyanobium sp.
GGCACCCACAGCCAGACGTCACGGTCGCTGGAGCGCTGGCCCAGCTGGATCATCACCCCGTCGGAGCGTGTCACCCTGCCGAAATGGGTGCTGGCGCCGCGCGTGCTGGTGGAGCCGATGTAGAGCGGCGCCGGCAGCTGGATCAACGGCGGCGGGCTGTCAAACAGGCCCTGGGGCTGAAGCACGAAGTCGTAATGGCCCAGGGCAATTCCACTGCGCAGCTGGTGGCCGCTGGCGTAGATGCTGCTGCCAATGGCGGAAGGCAGGCCGCCAAAGCGATCGCCTGAATAGCCATGCAGCACGATCTGGCCATAGAACTGCCGGTCGGTCTTGGGGAAGATCGCGATCGAGTTCCAGCCCAAGGTGCCGGGGCTCTTGTAGAGGGCATGGCAGCTGTCGCGGTGCAGGTCCTCATTGCCGCCGTAGGTCTTGAGCGCCCAGCAGAAGAACTCCTGGCCAGGCGTGGTGTCGCGTGCGATCAGCAGGATTGCACCGGCGCTGGTTGCCCCGGTGAGGGTGCTGTCGACATAGGCCAGTCCGGTGCTGTTGCCGGAGGAGTTGCTGTAGGTGCCGTAGCCACCGTTGCCGGTGGTGTCTGAGAAGGTGCTGGCCTTGGCGCTGCCGAACATCGCGCTGCTGCTCGATTGGGTCTCGCCCTGGGCAGTAAGGCTGTCGGTGATGAACCAAAGGTGAGCGGGGTCGGCGGGATGGCCGAGTTGCCAGGTGTAGCCCCAGCGGTTGGCGGTGGCATCGGCGTGGGAGCGGATCACCGAAAGGGGGGTGCTGGCATTGCCGGGCAGGGCATTGACCTCCGTTGCAAAGGCCCGGAAGGCCCCGTCGAGCTGCATGCCGACCCCGGCGGGATCCTTGCTGGTCCACTTCCAGGTGCCGGGGGCAAACACCTGGCAGAACACCTGATAGGTCATTCCCCACCTCCAGCCGGTGGCGGGTTGGTGTTGGCCTCTTTGGTGCGCAGCAGCAGGCCATGGCTGCCGATCCCCAGCCACTCACTGCCATCGGGCAGCTTGTAGTAGTTCAGCGCAGCGCTGCTGATGTTCAGGGCAGCAAAATCTGGCGGAAGGATCAGGGGCTGCCAGAACTGGGCTGGTTCATTGGCGCTTTCGTAGTAGCTCCAGTCGGTGGTGGCAATCACCAGCTCAGCGGGGCGGCGGATCATCACCGGTGCCGTGAAGCTCTCCCGCAGCAGGTAGCGGGAGCCGGCGGGCTGGCCGGAGCGGGCGTTCCAGCTCACCGCCCGCAGGGCATCGAAGGTGGTGGAGGGAGGTGAGGCCGCCAGGATCCAGTGGCCGGAGACCTGATCGCGGGCGATCAGCAGCGGCATCGCCTGGCGGTTGGTGAAACGGTGCTGGCTGTAAGCGAAAACGAAGTATTCAGCCCCTGGTGCCAATGACCAGCCCACCTGGGCGTTGAGGGGCAACGGCGTGAGGCTCCAGTCGCCGGTGGAGGAGGTGACATTGCCGGCGGGATAAATCCAGCCCAGTTCGTTGTCGGCACCGACGAACGGCTCGCTGTTGCCGATGCCGGGCATGATCCGCAGGCTGGTGCCGGTGAGAAATACCTCGAGGATCAGCACCGCCGGCTCGCCGCCCGGCGTGAGCTGCGAGAGGGTCGCCTCGATGCGCCAGCCGCAGGGGTCGCTGGCGGTGGCAGCGGGGTTGGGCGCCGTGGCGATGCGCAGCTGGTGCTGGTTCACCTGGGCGTTGGCCGCGGCGATCCAGTTCTCCAGGTAGCCGTTCACCTCGACGGTGACCGAGGGCCAGGTGACGGCGGTGCCGACGCGGCTGATGTCGATCAGGGTTCGGCTGCTCATGGGGTGCTCCTCATGGCGCCAGCACCACCGCCGTCACGGTGAGGGCGATGGCGGCCTGACTGGTGCCGGTGTTGCGCACCAGCGCCCGCAAGGGAGGTTGGGGTGAGGCGGTTGTCACCTCGCCGGAGAAGTAGGTGCCGCCCGGCGGTGCGGACACGACGAGGGCCTCAGCGGTGGTGGCCAGATCGAGCAGCACGCCACTACCGGGGGCGGGATCGCGGCTCACCGGGCGGCTGCCGTCAGCCTCCCTGGCGTTAGCTGAGCTGTAGAGGCTCACCCAGGCTGGTGCATCGGTGCTGATGGCCAGGAAATGGCCGAGGCGCCCCATACCGGGCAGGTCCAGCAGGGCACTGGCTCCTGGCAGCAGGGGCGTGGTGGTGCGGGTCACGCTCACCTGCTGTCCGGGAACCTGGGTGCGCGGCAGCCAGCTGGCCATGACTGGTTCAGTAGGCGGAGATCAGGGCAGCACCTCGATGCGGCGGATGGCCCGCACCTGGGTGGCGGAGGCGATCGTCTTGCCCTCGGCAAACTGATCGCCCATGTAGGTCATCCGCTGGTAGGCGGTGCCGCTGGCGACCTGGGTGGAGGTCCAGTGGAAGAAGGGATCGTCGCCGTAGTTCTCGTCGAAGTGCTTGAGCGTCTCCGCCCCACCAGCGCGGAAGGAGAGCACTGAGGTGAGGGCCGGATTGCTGTCGGTGTAGTTGCCGCCCGCCGGCACCGCATAGGGGTTGGCGCCATAACCAGCACCTGAATACGTGCCATTGGCTGTCGCCTCCGGCTTGAAGGAGCGGTACAGCACATCCCACTCCTGGGTGGCGGGCA
>CALFOF010000242.1 GCA_937919075.1 uncultured Cyanobium sp.
CGTACCGACCAAACCTAAGCTGCCTGGCAGGTCCGCCCCCCCGAGTGCAGCACGCCCAAGCTCCGAGCATCCTGCTGATCAGCAACGGTCACGGGGAGGATCTCAACGGGGGTCTGATCGCCGAGCGGCTGAAGGCGCTGCGGCCCGATCTCCGTCTTGCAGCACTGCCGATCGTGGGTCGCGGCCAGGCCTACACCCGGCGCGGCATCCCCTTGCTGCACCAAGGCAAGTCGTTGCCTTCGGGCGGGATGGTGTATCAACAGGGCAACATCTGGCGCGACCTGCGCGCCGGGCTCCTCGTCCAGACCCTGCGCCAGGCGATCGCCGCCTGGCGCCATCGGCGGCACATCGACCTGGTGCTGTGCGTCGGTGACCACGTGCCGATGGCCTTCGCCTTGCTCACCTGCCGCCCGACGGTGGCCTTTCTGGTGTCCACCTCGAGTTTTTACGAAGGCCGGATGCGGATTCCCGCTGTCACCCGCTGGTTCTGCCAGCGGCGTCTCACACGCGCCATCCTCACCAGGGACGCCTATACCGCCACCGATCTGCGCGCCCAGGGGCTGGTCAAGGCACGCTTCTGCGGTTACCCGATCATGGATCTGCCCCAGGCGCCAGGCGATGCCGACCCCGCGGCGCCCGGAGTGGCGCAGCTGGCCCTGCTGCCCGGCAGCCGCTTGCCGGAGGCCCGGCACAACCTGGTGTTGATGCTGCGTCTCTGCGCACACATCCAGGCCGCTAAGCCGTCTCGCGTGTTGCAGGTGCAGGCGGCGGTGGTCGATGGTGTGATCGGCTCCGAACTGGACCGGTTGGCGGCAGCCCTTGGATGGTCAGCGGTGCCGGATGGGCTGCGCAGCCCGGGGGCCATCTGGTGGTGGCTATACGCCACGGTGCCTTTGCGGAGATTCTGCACGGCAGCCAGCTGGCGGTGGGCATGGCCGGCACGGCCGTCGAACAAGCGGTGGGGCTGGGGCTGCCGGTGGTTCAGATCGTCGGCGCCGGGCCCCAGTTCACTTATGCCTTCGCCGAGTCGCAGATGCGTTTGCTGGGATCGGCGGTGCATACGGTAGGGCATGGGCCGGCAGGGGAGGCGGAACTCCAGCAGGCGGCGGATCTTGTGTGGCGCCTGCTGGATGACCCTGCGGTGCCGGCCCACTGCCGGGAGGTGGGTCTGGAGCGGGTGGGAGCCCCCGGTGGTTCGGAAGGCATCGCCAGGGCTGTGCTGGCGCAACTGGGCGCCTGAGGGGTTTCCACCCCGCAGCGAGCCACCGTCCCGATCACCCCTTCAGCCAGGCGCTGACCTTCTCGAGCGAAGTCCAGCCGGGCCGACGCCGCAGGCCATCGGCGATCGATTCCTGCAGCTCCTCGCCCAGCTCCGGGGCCACTGCCGTGACCCTCAGCACCATGTCGATGTGTTCGCGCACGCCCTTGGTGCCGGTTTCGAGCATGGCC
>CALFOF010000243.1 GCA_937919075.1 uncultured Cyanobium sp.
CTTCACGCTCTTGGCCGCGATCCGCTCTGGGGCCCGCAGCTGCTGGCGGCTCCCTTCCTGCGCGGGGTCACCGGCACTGGCCCGCTCGGGATCAGCGTGAGCATGTTGATCACCACCCAGGCCGGCCAGCAATGGGCCTGCAGCCGTGAGCTGCAGCGGCGCCTGCTGCAGCGGCTCCAGCGGGAGGGAATCCCTCTGGCGTCTCCCGCGCCGGCGGTGGCGTCGGGATGATCGGCCCCGGCCAGAGGGCAGCACTGGCGGCCCAGGGGTGAAGGGGTGCCGATGTCTCGCGTCTAGGCCATTACCAGTTGCGGAAGGCTCCGCCCCCGCCCGCGTTGACGAAGCCGCCTCCGTAGCGGGCATTCACGAAGCCGCCGCCGCCGTTGACGAAGCCTCCGCCCCCGCCGCCGTAGTAGGGGTGCCCATTGACGAAGCCGCCACCGCCGGCGGCGTTGGCCCAGCCGCCCCGCCGAGCGTTGGCGAAGCCGGCGGCCAGTAGGCTCGCCTCCTCAGCGTCGCCGTGGCTGCTGAGGCCGTCGTTGCTGAAGCCTTCGTTGCTGAGGCCTGCCACCAAGCCGCCATGGGCACGGAAGGCGGTGGCGATGCGGCGCAGACGGGCCTCCACCGACGCCTCCGGCTGGGAGGCCATCGGTGCGGCGGTGGCGGCCGGCAGGGTGAGCGCCGCCAACGCCAGCAGGAAACCCAGCACGCCTGCGCGGGAGTGAATGCTCATGGTTTTGCTTGCGGTGTGGGGTCAGCGGGGACGCGGATCTGCTCTTTCGTGAGCAGCACCATCTCAAAATAATCTTTGATCACTTGCGGCGGCAGTTCCAGAATTCCACTGGGGCCCAACCAGCGATTCACGCTTTCAGTGGCATCACGATTGCCGTTGATGTAGCCCTGAAGCAACTTGGCAATCGCCAGGTTCATCAGGTTGCGAAAGGTGGAGTTGTTCTCTGGAATGATGCATCCCACCGCATAGCGCTGCAGCCCCACGGCCGGCACCAGCGCCATGTTCTTGGCACCGGTCTTCGCCACCGCGCCTGCCAGCAAGATGGAATCGCCTGCCAGCGCCTCCACCCGGCCCGCCTGCAGCGCGGCCACGGCGGCCTCGATCTCGGTGAGGGGCACCCGCACCGCCTTGGGCGCGTAACTCTCGATCGTGGCGTCGCCCAGCGAGCCGGCCAGCACGCCGATCCGCTTGCCCTGCAGAGAGGCGGCCGTGCCATCGAGCCCACCACTGCGGGTGAGCAAGCGGATCCCCGACAGGCTGAAGGGGATCGAATAATCGACGAACATCTCCCGCTCCCAGGTGAACTGCACGCCGCAGGCCAGGTCCATCTCGCCGCTGTGCACCTGTTTGAACAGGGCGTTCGCGTCGGGGGCGGCGGTGAACGCCAGCCGTACCGGACGGTTCAAGTAGGTGCTGGCTTCGGCGGCGATCCGCTCGGCCACATCGATCGACAGACCCACCAGCTGGCCCTTGCCGTCCACAAAGGAGTAGGGCATCAGGTCAGTACGGCCGCCCATCGTGATCACGCCGGTGCGCGCCGCCCGTTCCAGCACCGTTTCAGCGGCGGCGGGGGCAGGCAACACCCAGGTGGCAAGCAAGGCGGCCGCGCACCAGGGCAGCGGCGGCCAGCGGCGGCAGGTTTGTGAACGGCGGCGGGGGCGGCGAGGCAGGCAGAACAAACCCTGATGGCGGAGTGATGCCACCGAATCTGGACCCCCCTGCTGGATCCGGCTACCAAGGAGGGGCGGCGCCCGGGGATTTGTTCATGGAGCCAGCTCGGCCACAATGGCCTCCTCTGCGCCGGATGACGCCCGTGCCTGGGCTTTCTGCCCCGCCCCGGCTGCACCTGGTGCTGGCGGGCGGCGGCCACAGCCACGCCCTGCTGCTGCACCGCTGGCTGATGCGGCCCACCCAGCGCCCGGTCGGCGCCATGATCACGCTGGTGAGCCGGGGCAGCACGGCGCTCTATTCCGGCCTGGTGCCCGCGGTGGTGGCGGGTCTGGCCCCCGCCGCTGCGGCCGCCATCGATCTGCGCCGCCTCTGCCGGCTGGCCGGCGTCACGTTTGTGCAGGCGGAGATCACCGGGCTTGATCTGGCCGGGCGGGCGCTGCTGCTGGCCGGCCGGCCGTCGCTGCGTTTTGCGCGGCTCAGCCTGGATGTGGGTGCCGTCACCGCGCCGAGCCTTGGTGCCATGGCGGTGAAGCCGCTCGAACCCTTCCTCGCCTGGGCCGACAGCTACGCGGCGGCCGAAGGCCCTGTGCTGCGCGGCGGTGGCGCGGCGGCGGTGGAGCTGGCGCTGGCCTTCCGCGGCCGTGGCTGGCGGCCCCGC
>CALFOF010000244.1 GCA_937919075.1 uncultured Cyanobium sp.
CGCTGTAGCGGCAACCTGCGCCTGCGCGGGCTGCAGCTGCAGGATCCCCAGCTGCCCGCCCCCTGGCAGGCCAACGACGCCCAGCTGCGCTGCCACGACGATCAGATCGCTCTGGGCCCCATGCGCTGGAGCATGGCCAACTGGCGTGGCACTGCCGGCGGGTCCTTGGTGCCGGGCCGTTCCTTCGATCTCAACGCTGCCGCTGAAGACCCCCAGCGCGGCGATCGCCTGCAGGCGCTGATCCAAGGCCCCTGGCTTCAACCCAGCTTGAAGCTCACCGCCCGGGTGCCGCTCGGCAAGGGCACCCCCAGCAGTCCGGCTCCGCTGGCGCTCAGCGCCGACCTGACTGTCGATCGGCGCCGTGCCCTGGCGGTGCAGTTACGGCGCCTGCAGCTGACCTCCGGTCGTTCCCAGCTGGTGGCCGGCGGAGCGCTCTGGCCCAGGCTGGCGGTACGCAGCCAGTCGGGATCGCTGCATCCCAGCCTCTGGAGCGCCGCGCCCTGGTTGGGATCGCTGCTGGGCCGTCAGCAGCCGGTGGCGCTGGCGTTGGAGTCGTCGGGCACGCTGCTGGCGCCGCGCCTGCAGGCCTCGCTGGCCCGCCAGGGGCGACTTCTGCTCAACCTCGATCTGCAGGCCCGTTCCGCCTCCCCCCGGCCGGGCGCCCGCCCTGCCGTGCCCGACACGCTCACGGCCGTGGTGCGGGCTCCGGCCGGTGTGAACGTGGAGGGCCAGCCAGTGCTGGGGGCCACCACCGCGCAGCTGGGCTGGAGGGACGGGCTGCTGCGTCTCGACGACCTGACGGCACCCGGCTTGACCGCTCAGGGGCGCCTGCCGCTGCGCTGGCAGAACCGTCGCGGCCTGGTGGCAGGCGACCTCGATCTGCTGCTCGACCTGCCCGCTTACCCCCTGCAGCGCCTCAGCCCGCTGGTGGGGGCGCGGCTGTTCGGAACGCTGGGGGCCCGCGGCAGCCTGCGCGGCCCGCTGGCGGCCCTGCGGCCCGACCTGCGCCTGGAGGTGGCGGATCTGGGCAGCGGCTCCCTGCAATTGCGTGAACGCTGGACCGGGCAGCTGGTGGCCGCCGCCAGCGGCAGCAACTTGAGCATGCGCTCCAGTGGCACCGCTCTGCCCGGCACGCTCACCGCCAGCCTCGATGCCTCCTGGTTGCCGCGGCAGGTGACCCTGCAGCGGCAGGGGGGCACGCTCGCGCTCAGCGGTAGCCGGGAGCAGTACCGCTGGCAGGCCACTGGCCTGCCCCTCACCGGCCTGCAACTGCAGACCACCACCGGCGGGCGCCGCGAGCCGCTGCAGGGGCTGCTGAGTGGTCAGGGGGTGGTGGGTCTGGCGCCGCTCACGATGAACGGCCAGGTGCGGGTGGAGCGCCCGGCGTTGCTGGGGCTGCTCGCCCGCGAGCTGGTGGCTGACGGTGATCTCCGCCAGGGCCGCTATCGGCTCCGCGGCCAGGTTGATCCCCTCAGCGGCGGCCAGCTCAGCCTGCAGGCCTCCGGTAGCGGCGGCGGCCCGCTCCAGCTCGCCTTCGAGGGCCGCTCGCTCACCAGTGCCTTCTTCGAGCAGGTGTTGCAGCTCCGTGCCCGCACCGGCGGAGTGGCGGGTCCACCCCAGGGCCGTGCCAGTGATCTGGGCGAGCTGGCCATCGACACGCTCGGCGGCACCATCGCCGATCAGCTGGCGGCCCTGGCGGCGGCCCACGCCCGCCTGGAGGCCTCTGCCCAGGCCGGCGTGGCGCCCAGGCCGAAGTTCCGCGCCGATCTGCTGCGTGGCCTGGTGGACTTCGACGGCAGCCTCACCGGGCCCAGCCTTGCCGCCCTCAGGTTGACCCTCAATGCCAAAGGCCACCTTTGGCTGAAAGGCGACGACCGCGACCAGGCCCTGCAGTTGGAGCCCTTCGTGGTGCGGCTGCAGGGTCCGCTCGGGCCGGGCCGTGGCCAGTTCGCGCTCGAAGGCCTGTCGTTGGGGCTGCTGGCGCTGATCACGCCGGTGCCCAATGGCCTGCGCGGCACGCTCGATCTTGAAGGGCGCTTCCGGATCGGTGCCCCCAGCGGGCCGGGATCCGCTCCGGATCCTCAGTTCTCTGCCGAGCTGGCCCTGCGCGACGGCTCGCTCAACGGCATGCGTCTGGTGCTGGAGAACGCCCAGGTGAGTCTCGATGAGGCCGCCGTCTCTGCCCAGGCCTCCCTGCGCGGTGACAATGCTGCCGACAGCGTGGATCTGAGTGCGCGGCTGCCCCTCGATCCCGCCAATGAGGGCTTGCGGATGCGGCTGTCCAGCCGCGGGGATGGCCTGCGCTTCCTCACCGCCCTGGGCGGCCAGCAATTGCAATGGCGCAAGGGCAGCGCCGATCTTGAGCTGCTGGTGCGCGGCAGCCTCGACGATCCCTCTGCCAATGGCTTCCTGCGGTTACGGGGTGGCGAGCTGTTGCTGGCCGATCAGGAGGTGACCAAGCTTGAAGCCACCGTGCTGTTCGACTTCGAACAACTGCTGGTGCAGGAGTTCAACGCCCAGGTGGGCGAGAAGGGGGCGATCAAGGCGGCCGGCAACCTGCGGCTGTTCACCCCGCTGGCTGAGACGAAGCTGCTGCAGGTGGACCTCACCGCTGCCCGTCTGAGTGTGCCGCGGCTGAATGCCCAGACCGACGCCTCGCTCACGGTTGCCGGCACCTTGCTGCGGCCGCTGGTGAGCGGGGAGGTGGCGATCAGTCGCGGCAAGCTCAATGTGCAGCCCGGCGAGCTGGCTCAATCGGAGCAGATCGAGGGCGGCGCGGGCAAAACCGTGGCCGTCAAGCCGGTCACGGTGCAGAGCCTGATGGAATCCAATTGGGATTTCCAGCAACCCCTGGTGCTGTTGGGGGCAGGTGTGGACACAGGAGCGGAGGAGGTGTTGCGCAGCTCGTTCCCGGACCTTTCCTATTTCAAGATTGATGATCTGCGCCTGAAGCTCGGCCCTGATCTGGAGGTGGTGATGCCACCGGTGGCCACGTTCCGCACAGCAGGCCTGCTCACCCTCAACGGCCCGGTCGACAGCAACCTGCAGGCCCGTGGTGTGGTGCGCCTCCAGGGCGGCCGGCTCACGCTGTTCACCACCACCTTCACGCTCGATCCCGATGCGCCCAACGTGGCGGTGTTCACCCCTTCGCTTGGGCTGGTGCCTTTTCTAGACATCGCCCTGCGCACGCGGGTTTCGAACAGCCTGGAGGTGGGCCGCAGCCCGGGCTTCGTGAGCGAGCAAGACCTGCGCGGTGGCTTCACGCCGCTCGACCAGCTCAACCTGGTGCGGGTGGTGATGAAGATCAGCGGTCCAGCCGACCGCATCGGCGAATCGCTGGAGCTGCGCAGCAATCCGCCGCTCTCGCAGGAGCGATTGGTGGCGTTGATCGGCGGCAATTCGCTGGCGGGTCTCACCGGCGGCAATGCAGGCGCGGCATTGGCCACGGTGCTGGGCCAGTCGTTGCTCTCGCCCCTCGTGAGCACGATCACTGATGCTCTTGGCCAGCGGGTGAGCTTCGCGATCTATCCCACCTATGTGGTGCCCACCGAGAGCCAGAACCCCAACAGGAGCAACGGGCGGGTGCCCTCCCAGTTGGTGCTTGCCACCGATTTTGGCCTGGATCTCAGCGATCGCATCAATCTGTCCATCCTCGCAGCGCCGAACCGCAGCGACATCCCTCCGCAATTCACCCTGCGCTACCAGGCCAGCGACACCTACGGCCTGCAGGGATCGGTGGATGCGGAAGGTCGCTGGCAGACCCAGCTGCAATTCTTCTTCCGGTTCTGATCCTTTTGTCTGTGGCCGACGCCCCATCCCAGGCCCCAACGCCCGCCATGGCTGCAACCGCGCTTGAGGCCTCCACCTTCAGGCTGGGCTTCACGGCCTCCCAGCCCGCTCCCCTCGCGCCCACCTCCGCGGCCGACCAGGCCATCGGGGTGGATCTCGGCGGCACGGCCATCAAGCTGGCCCGCGTTGATCGCTGCGGCCAGGTTTTGGCGGAGCGGGAGCTGGCCACCCCCCAGCCGCCGGTGCCAGGCGCGGTGTGCATGGCGATCGCCGACGCGATCGACCAGCTCGACCCCGAGCGGCAGGCGGCTGTGGTGGGGGTGGGCGTGCCCGGCCCGATCGATGCGGCCGGACGCGTTGCCCGCATCGCCATCAACCTGCCGGGCTGGCGCCGGGTGCCGCTGGCCGCTTGGCTGGAGGCCCGCCTCGATCGGCCGCTGGTGCTGGTCAACGATGGCAACGGCGCCCTGCTGGGCGAGGCCTGGCGCGGCGCGGCCCGGGGCGAGCAGAACGTGCTGCTGCTGACGCTGGGCACCGGCGTGGGCGGCGGCGTGCTGCTGGGCGGCCAGCTGTTCACCGGGCCCCACGGGGCGGCGGCGGAGCCGGGGCTGATCGGCATGGATCCGCAGGGACCCGATTGCCTTAGCGGCAACCGGGGCTCGCTGGAGCAGTTCTGCAGCATCAGCGGCCTGCGGCGCCTGTCGTTGCTGGAGCCCCGTGAGCTCTGCCGCCGCGCCGATGCGGGCGAGGCCGAGGCCCTGGCGGTATGGGACCGCTATGGCCAGCTGCTCGGCACGGGCCTCAGCTCCCTGCTCTATGTGCTCACGCCCGAGCTGGTGCTGTTCGGCGGTGGCCTCAGCGGCGCCAGCCATCACTTCCTGCCGGCGGTCTGGCGGGAGGTGGAGCAACGGGTGATGCCCGAAAGCCGCCAGGGGCTGAGCCTGCGCCGCTGTGCCCTCGGCAATGGAGCCGGCCGGCTCGGTGCGGCCTGGCTGGCCTTCGAGCGCTTCGCCCCTATGCCCCCCACCGATTGAGAGGATGGGGCCATGACCAGCCCCGTTCCCGATCCCTCGCCTGAACTGCTGCAGCGCGCCCTGGCGGTGCGGCGGGCGGCAGGCCAGCTGGCCCAGAGCAGCGATGCCGAGCGCCAGGCGGCGCTGGAGGCGATGGCGGCGGCACTGGAGCAGGCCTCTGCTGAAATCCTGGGCGCCAATGCGGCCGATCGCGAGGCGGCCCTGGCCGATGGCCTGCCGCCGGCGCTGGCGGCCCGGCTGGTGCTGGATGGTCCGAAGCTGACGGCCGCCGTGGCGGGGGTGCGCCAGGTGGCGGCCCTGGGCGATCCGCTCGGCCGGCGTCAGCTGCACACCGAACTCGACCAGGGCCTGGTGCTGGAGCGGATCACGGTGCCGCTCGGGGTGGTGGGGGTGATCTTCGAGGCGCGCCCCGATGCCTTGATGCAGATCGCCGCGCTGGCGGTGCGCTCCGGCAATGGCGCCCTGCTCAAGGGGGGCCGTGAAGCCCGGCGCAGTTGCGCCGCCATCCATGCGGCACTGCAGCAGGGTCTGGCCGCCAGTGCGGTGTCTCCCCAGGCGCTTGATCTGCTCACCTCCCGCGAGGAGAGCCTCGCTTTGCTCAAGCTCGATGGCCTGGTGGATCTGATCATTCCGCGCGGCTCCAACGCCCTGGTGCGCTTCATCCAGGACAACACCCGCCTGCCGGTGCTGGGCCACGCCGACGGCATCTGCCACCTGTATGTGGATGCGGAGGCCGATGGCGAAGAGGCGCTGCGGGTGGCATTGGATTCCAAGATTCAGTACCCCGCCGCCTGCAACGCGATCGAAACCCTGCTGGTGCACCATGCCATCGCGGCCGATTTTCTGCCGCGCGCCGTTGCGGCCTTTGTGGCGGCGGGGGTGGAGCTGCGCGGCGATGCCGGCGCCTGCGCGCTCGGTGTGCCGCTCCCCGCCAGCGAGGAGGACTGGGGCACGGAGTACTCCGATCTGGTTCTGGCGGTGAAGCTGGTCGACGACCTTGAGGCGGCGCTGGCCCACATCGCCCGCTACGGCTCCCGCCACACCGAGGCCATCTGCACCACCAATCCCGCCACGGCTGAGCAGTTCCTGCGCGCCGTCGACAGCGCCGGGGTGTTTGCCAATTGCTCCACCCGCTTCGCCGATGGCTTCCGCTATGGCCTGGGCGCGGAGGTGGGCATCAGCACCCAGACCCTGCCCCCGCGTGGGCCGGTGGGGCTGGAGGGCCTGATCACCTACCGCTACCGCCTGCGCGGCCACGGCCAGACCGTGGCCGACTACGCCCGCGGTGACCAGCGCTTCCTGCACCGCTCCCTCCCCCTGTGAACGCGGCCTCCCCCCCGCCCGGCCAGCCTGCTGGCCACTCCACAGGTTTCGGCGCCGATGCCATCCACGTGCGCGGCCTGCGGCTCTGGGCTCATGTGGGCGTGCTGGAGCGTGAACGCCTGTTGGGCCAGTGGTTTGAGCTGGATCTCACCTTCTGGTGGCCGCTGGCGCCGGCGGGGCGCGCCGATGCCCTGGAGCTCAGCCTTGATTACGGTGTGGCGATCCAGGCCCTGCAGCGGCTGGCCCGGGAGCTGCGCTGCCTCACCCTGGAGGCCTTTGCAGAGCAGGTGCTGGACCTGCTTGAGCGGTTGTATGGCCCGGTGCCGCAGCGCCTGGAGCTGCGCAAGTGCCGGGCGCCCGTACCCGGCTTCAGCGGCACTGTGGCGGTGGAACGCTGGCGGCACCTGGAGCGGCTCGGCCAGCCGGTGGTGCTGGCTGCTGCACCGGCAGCTTCAGGTTCCAGTGGCCGCTGAGCCCCCGGCCATCAGGATGGCCCGATGACGGCGCTTCCCCCCCTTGTTCTCGTCCACGGCCTCTGGGACACCCCGCGGTTGTTCGAACGGCTGACCCGCCAGCTGGCTGGCGCCCGCGACCCGCTGTTGATCCCCCACCTGCCGCACCGGCTCGGCGCCACCCGCATGCGGCCGCTGGCCGAGCGGCTTGGCGCGGCGATCGAGGCAGCCTTCGGCCCGGATCAGCCGATCGACCTGCTCGGCTTCTCGATGGGCGGGGTGATCGGGCGCACCTGGATCCAGCTGCAGGGCGGGCAGCGGCGTACGCGGCGCTTCATCAGCGTCGGCAGCCCGCAGCAGGGCACGCTCGTTGCCCAGCCGTGGCCCTCCTGGCTGGTGGGAGGCATCGCCGAGTTGAAGCTGGGCAGCCCGCTGGTGCGCGAGCTCAACGGCGATCTCAGCGGCCTCGATCAGGTGGACTGCCAGAGCTACTACTCGCCCCGGGATCAGGTGGTGGTGCCGGCCTGGCGCGGCGTGTTGCCAGTGGGCCCTTCCACACCGCTGCCGCCCACCCTGCACCAGCACATCCTCAGCGACCCGCGCTCGCTCGAAGCGCTGCGGCAGGCGCTGCTGGCTCCCTGAACAGGGCAGGCTCAGGCTGCCGCCACCAGGCCCGAGTGGCGGATCAGTGCCTCCGGTGAGGGTTGCCGGCCGCGGAAGGCCTCGAACACCTCGGCCGGATGGCGGCTGCCCCCCAGTCCCAGCACCGTGGCGCGGAAACGGCGCCCGGTGGCTTGGAGGGCATCTTCGTTGTCGAGGCCCACATCTTCAAACGCGCTGAAGGCATCGGCGCTGAGCACCTCAGCCCACTTGTAGGAGTAATAGCCGGCCGCGTAGCCGCCGGCGAAAATGTGGCCGAAGGAGCAGAGCAGCGCATCCTCCGGGATCGGCGCGATCACGGTGGTGTGGGCGGCGATCTCACGCCGCAGCGCCTCCGGGGAGCGGCCGCCCTCAGGTGTCCACTGGCTGTGCAGACGCAGGTCGGTGAGCGCCAGGTGCACCTGGCGCAGGGTGGCGGCGCCGGTCATGAAGGTGCGGGCCGCCTGCAGCTTGGCGAACTCCGCTTCGGGCAGGGTCTCGCCGCTCTGCCAGTGGCGGGCCATGCCCATCAGGGTGGCCCGGTCGTAGCAC
>CALFOF010000245.1 GCA_937919075.1 uncultured Cyanobium sp.
AGAGCCGATCGAACCCCCCGACGACGCGGGCGCCCTGCC
This sequence comes from uncultured Cyanobium sp., assembly GCA_937919075.1. GTDB lineage: Bacteria > Cyanobacteriota > Cyanobacteriia > PCC-6307 > Cyanobiaceae > MW101C3. The sequence continues at coordinate 40 of CALFOF010000245.1, forward strand.
CCTGGGCCCTGTGCGCGGTGAGGTGCGTCTGGAAGGGGTCTGGTTCGGTTACGACCCGGAGCGCCCCGTGCTGCAGGGTCTTGAGCTTTGCGCGGCGCCCGGGCAGCTGGTGGCGCTGGTGGGGCCGTCCGGCGCTGGCAAGAGCACATTGTTTTCCCTGCTGCTGCGTTTCAACGCAGCCCAGCGCGGGCGCGTGCTGCTCGATGGCCAGGATCTAGCCCGGCTGCGCTCCGGTGACCTGCGCCGTGCGGTGGCTCTTGTGCCCCAGCAGAGCAGTGTGTTCTCCGGCACGGTGGCCGAGGCGATCCGTTTTGGCCGCGACGCTTCTGATGCCCAGGTGCGCCAGGCCGCCGCCCTGGCCAATGCGGCCGGCTTCATCGAGGCCCTGCCCAACGGCTACAACGCCCGCATCGAGGAGCGGGGCAGCAATTTCTCCGGCGGTCAGCTGCAGAGGCTGGCCATCGCCCGGGCGGTGCTGGGCGATCCGGCGGTGCTGCTGCTCGATGAAGCCACCAGTGCCCTGGATGCGGAGGCAGAGGAGGCGGTGCAGCAGGGTCTGCGCCAGGCGATGGCCGGCCGCACGGTGCTGGTGATCGCCCACCGCCTGGCCACGGTCCAGGAGGCCGATCACATCCTGGTGCTCGAGTCTGGCAGCATTGTCGAGTCGGGCAGCCATGATCAGCTGATGGCCAGGGGCGGTCGTTACCGCGAACTGTGCCAGCGTCAGCTGATTCGCGTGGTGGCCTGAGCCGGTCTTCACGCTCGCTCTCCCTTGCACCGCCGGCCATGACCGATCTGCCTCTGTGGGAGTACCGGGTGATCCACATCAACCTGGAGAGTGGCAACCCTCCTGAGCCCCCCAGCGCAGAAGCCGCCAGCGAACGGCTGCAGGGTGCCTTGAGCCCCGAATTCATCGCCGGCGAGTTTCCGGAGTTCTACGGCGCCCCACCACCGCCACGGCATCCAGCCGGACAGCTGCAGTTCTTCCTCAACCTGCTGGGCGCGGAGGGGTGGGAGATGGTGGAAGCCTCGCAGGTGGGCCCCCTGCTCATGTTTTTTTTCAAGCGGCCGCACCAGCCGGCCTAAATTGGGCGATCCCTTCTGTGCTGGCTTTGACCGACGCCGCTTCCAACCCTCCCGTGCTCACCTTTGAAGGCAAGCGCTACGACCTCAACACGCTGCCCGATGACCTCAAGGAACTGGTGCGCGGTATGCAGGTGGCCGACAATCAGCTCCGCCTGCACGAAGACACCCTGAAGGTGCTGGCCGTGGGGCGCCAGTCGATGGCCCATCAGCTCAACGAGCGTCTCAAGACCATCCCACCCCTGCCAGAACCGTTCTGAGGCTGCAGGGCTCTTCGCCGGCGGGCCAGGAGCCCTGAGAGTGGTGCGCTCGGCCCCGTTTGATCGAGGCCCGTTTCATCGAGCCCCGTGGGTGCGATGACCAGCGGCAGCGATGACCAGCGCCTGCGATCAGAGCGGTTGCAGGTCTTCGAAGCGGAAGCGTTGCTCGCCCGCACCTGCAGCCTCGCCACCCGCTTCTTCACTGCTGCTGGCCTCGTCACTGCCGGCATCGGCGGCAATCACGCGCTCGCTCAGTACCCAAGGTCCGGTGCCGGCCAGCGGCACGAAGGTGTCGGTGAAGTGGCTGGTGCCGCCACGGGCGGCGCCGGTGGCTGGGTCGCTGTAGACGCTGCTGTAGCGGCGGCTCAGGTAGCCCGCTCCGGTGTCGGTGGTTGCCAGCGTGAAGATCGTCACCACCGTGCCGTGGATGTGGCGGTGCACCATCGTCACCACGTCGTCCTTGATGCGGTAGCGGTCGCCGCTGCCCTTGCCACCCACGATCACCTCGAGGCCCACCGCATCGGTGTCGCCGGCGGAGAAGGTGTTGGCGCTGTGGGTCTGCTCAAAGGTGCGGCGCACCCGGTGGATGCACACCTCCCAGAGCTGGGAGGCCATGGCCTTGGTGATCTCGGCGTCGTCGATCCCCTCGACGCTGGCCTTGAGGTCGGCGCCCACCACGAAGCGGCCTTCCTCCCGCCGGTTGCCCTGCTCCCAGACGCAGCGCCCTTTGTAACCGCCGAAACCGGGTTCCCAGGTGTAGCGGTTCTCGTAGGCGGCGCGGAACAGGGGGGTGATGTCGGTGCCGGGAGCCACGACAGAGCTGGGGGGAGCGGTGGTGGTCAACGGTTTCGGGCTGGGCTGTTTACCGTAGCGATCAGCGGCCAGACGGGGCGTGGAT
>CALFOF010000246.1 GCA_937919075.1 uncultured Cyanobium sp.
CCATGATCAGATTCTCAGCGAAGCTCACCACCCCCAGCGGTGTGCGGGAGTTGCCGCCCACGCAGGCACAGTTCAGTGCCAGGTGATCGACGAACACGGCTTTGCCGACGGAGACCATGCCCATCACACCGAGAAGCACTGCTGTCACGCCAATCACAGCTTCAAGGCCCATACTCTCGGCCGATTGCAGCATCCCAAGTCCCACCAATAGCTCAACAGCGGGATACAGTTTTCCCCAGGCCTGCCAACGCTGCGTGAGCAGGTCATATTTGCGGAAGCTTGCAGCGAATGCCGCAATATCCATCAGCTTGAGCATCGCCAACAGGCAGATCGCCAGGCCCATGTAGCCCCGGATTTCGCCCCCTAATGCCAGGTTGATCAACAGAGCGCTCAGGAACACAGCGATCACTGGTGCGTAGGACACCTCTGCTGTTTCCGCGGTGACACCAAGCCGTTTCGCCAGCTCGGTGTAGCCCCCAATGCGCTCCGCGCCGGCAAACACCTGCGGCGTGGTGGTCACACCGTGGGCATGCTTGAAGGCTTCCACCTCCGCCTGGCTGCGCAGAGGATGATCCTCAAACGGAATCCCCTGGGCGCGCAGGAGCTGAAGCGCGCGCTGCCCCCACGGACAGGCATGCTCGGGCGTCTCCATCCTGTAGAGACGCACAGCGCTGAGTTCCGGCTTAGCCATCACCCTCCACCGTCTGGAAGGCTTGGGTCCGGCCGGATTCGGTGAAGGTGAACACCGTGTAGCTCTCTGTCTTGAACGGTGATTCCATGCCGGGCGAACCGAGCGGCATACCGGGTACGGCAATTCCGGCCACCTGTGGGCGTTCCTTCAGCAGCCGCTGAATCGCCGACACTGGAATATGACCCTCAACCGTGTAACCCCCAATCCGGGCGGTGTGACAGGACTGCAGCTGAGGTGGAACGCCGTAGCGCTGCTTGATGCTCGCAAGGTTGCTCGTCACGTAGTCCTTCACTGTGAAGCCGGCTTGCCTGAGGTGGTCCAGCCAGCCTTTGCAGCAGCCACAGCTTGGGGAGCGATAGGCGGAAACCACCGCAGGCACAGGTATGGCGGCGACTGGAGGCATCAACAGAGGCACAGGAGGACGGCGACTGCTTCCACCGTAAACACTCCAGTCGGTGGAGAGTCAATGGGGTGGCTCAGCCGCCGGAATCTCCAGGGAGAAGCAGCTGCCGCATCCAGTCCTGGAGTGCACCTGGATTGCTGCGCGATGGCGGACGGCGATGGCTTGCGCGATGGCCAGCCCCAGCCCACTGCCACCCTGGAGGCGTGAGCGAGACGGATCCAGTCGCGTGAAGCGATCAAAGATTCGGCCCTGCATCTCCTCAGCGATGCCAGGTCCGTTGTCGGTGATTGAAAGCTGGAAATGGCGACCCTGGTGCTTCAGGGAGACGTCGATCGCGCCACCTGCTGGGCTGTGCTGCATCGCGTTGCTCAGCAGATTGATCACAAGCCGGCTGAGTTCTGTCTCCGCCCCAAGCACCTTGGCACTGGACATCCATGACGTGTGAATCAGGCTCACCTGAGCAGCCGCAGCTGTCTCTGAAAAATCCTCCATCACATCGGCCGTGATCTCGGCGAGATCACACACCGTTGCCGGCTCCCGCTCGCAGGGTCGTTCAAGGCTGGCGAGCAACAACAGGTCGCCGATCAGGTTCTGCAGGCGCCGGCCCTGGACAAGCACCCGATCCCAGCTCTGGATTGACGGCTGTTCAGCCACCATGGAACGTGTGGGGCGTTCTGCCTCCACCAACGCCAAGAGATTGGCAAGAGGCGTGCGTAATTCGTGCGCGACGTCAGCGCTGAACTGCTCCTGACGCTGATAGGCCTCTAGCAGTGGTGCGATCGCCAATCCAGCCAGCCACCAGCTGGCCGCGCCGATCGCCAAGAGCGCACTCAGAAAGACACCATGACCCAACCACAACACCTGTTGGGCTTCCCGATCGAGATCGTTCAGGCTGCGTGAAATCTGGAGGAAGCCCCACACCGGTTCTCCGCTGCCGTTGGAGTGGTGGAGATGGATGGAATAGGTGAGCCAGCGCTGGCCGAATGCTTCTTGCGTGAGCTGCCAACCTTGATCCGCAGCTGGAGATACAGCCTCCGGAGTCCCGGGAGAGCTGGCGATCAGAGCACCGCTTTGATCGAGAACACGCAGCTTGTAGCGGTCGGGATCAGTGGCACTGATTACATGGCGTTCAACCAGTGAATCTGGTGCCTTGCAAGGCTCTCCTGCGATACAGAGGCCCGGCAGAACCGCAACGAGTGCGGATGTGGGCCGGGCTCTCTGCGGCAGGACAGGCTTAAGACTGTCGTGCAGGGTTCCGGCAAGAGCCTGCAGTTCACGTCGGATCGCACTCTCCTGGCTCTGCAGCAACAGCCTTCCCATCGCGAAACCCGCGCCGTATAGGAGTGCACCCATCACCAGCAAGGAGAGTCCCGCCAGCCTCAATCGAGCTTGAAACAACAGGCGATGCGCCGGCGTTCGGATGGTCATCACAGCAACACCGCAGCGTGCGGATTCAGCCGATACCCCTTACTCGGGACGGTTTCAATCGGGGAAGCAAGCCCATGAGCAGCAAGCTTGCGCCGCAGCAATCGCACTTGAGCTGCAACAACATTGCTGATGGGATCTTGCTGGAGATTCCACAGTTGGTTGCGCAAGCGAGAGCCTGAAATCACCTGACCTGGGTGATCCATGAGATAGCTCATCAGTTGCTGCTCTTTCGTGGACAGCTCAATACTCATCTCAGCTGTGGCTGTTGTCACGACCAGTTGCCCCGTGGCGAGATCCAGCCGGAAGCAGCCGGCTTCCAGGACTGGTGCGCGATAGCTGGGATGACGCCGCTGCAACGCCCGTACCCGTGCGAGAAGTTCCTCCATCGCAAATGGCTTGCTCAGATAGTCGTCCGCGCCGGCATCCAGCCCCTCGACCCGATCGGCTGTGTCGCCGCGTGCCGTCAGCAGCAAGAGCGGCAGCTCCAGGCCCCGCGATCGCGCTCGCCTACACAGATCGAGGCCGCTGAGGTCTGGGAGCATCCAATCGAAAATCCCCAGCTCATAGCGGGCCTGATCACTGCCAAGCAGCACCCAGGCGTCCTGGCCGCTGACGCAGTGATCCACCACATGCCCGTGGTCCTGCAGAACGGCCTGGATGGATCCCGCCAGATCCGTCTCGTCCTCCACTAACAGGATCCGCATGGGCATCAGCGTGGCGGATCAACGAGGCTCAGATCCTAGTGCGCGCAGCCGGTTTCATCTGTTTTTCATCCCGGTTGTGCCATCCTCCGCCCATCCACTGCTTCCTCAGGCCTTTGCTTCTACGAATCCTCCAGCTGGCGGGAAGCGCCAGCCTTGCTGCAACGGCTCTGCTGGCCTCCCCCATCGCAGCCCCCCTCGCTCTTGCCCATGTGGGCCATGGCGATGAGTTTCAGCAGCAGGGCGACGCACGCCAGGTGCGCCGCAACGCCGAAACCGATGCCCTGTTGGGGGTGGCCACGGCAACGCCGGAAGAAGGGCCGGATGGGCTCTCGGTTCCCTCCACTGCTCTAGTCGATGCGAATGGCAAGCCACTGCTGTTCGTGCAAACCCAGACCACCTACGACCCTGTTCTCGTGGTGACGGGTTCCAGACAGGGTGACCGGGTTGTGATCACCGAGGGCCTTGATCCCACCGACGAGGTGGTGATCTCTGGCGCCCTCTCGCTGTACGCCGAATCGAAGAAGACACCACAGGCTGAGCCGGCAGCAGATAACAAAGCCGCTGCGCCACAGGACAGCGCGACGGCGAGCCCGTCCGCTCTACCCATTCCCGCCCTGGCAGCTGGCGCGGTTGTCGTACTCACCGCTGGGGCTATCTGGCTGAACCGCCGCAGGAAGACGGATGCTTGAGCGGTTGCTCAACACAACGCTGCGGTTTTCGATCGCTCGCCGCTGGCTGATCGTTGCCGCAGCCATCGCCATCAGCCTCTGGGGCCTGCTGGCGGTGAGCCAGATGCCCCTGGATGTGTTTCCCCCCTTCGCGCCGCCGCAGGTGGATGTGCAAACCAGCGCCGCTGGGCTCTCACCGGAAGAAGTGGAAACCCGCATCACGCTGCCGATCGAATCGGCAGTGAATGGCATTGCCGGGGTGGAGACCGTGCGCTCCTCCTCCAAGCCGGGTTTGTCGATGGTGCAGGTGGTGTTCAACCAGAACGCCGACATCTACCGCGCCCGCCAATCCGTGGCGGAGCGGCTGCAACAGGTGAGCGCCCAGCTGCCCGCCAACGCCGACGCTCCCGAGGTCTCCCCACTGGTCTCGCCACTGGGCACGATCCTGCAGGTTGCCTTCACGGTGACCGGCGATGGCGCCACATCGCTCATGGATCTGCAGCAGCTGATCCTGCGCTCTTACCGCCAGTCAATCCTGGCGGTGCCCGGCGTCGCCCAGGTCACGATCTACGGCGGCGATGAGCAGCAGTTTCAGGTGCTGCTTGATCCCCAGGAGCTGCAGGCTCAGGCTGTCTCGCTCCAGGCGGTGATGGAGGGTGTTGGCTCGGCGATGGCTACCAGCCCTGGGGGCTTCCTGATCGGGGGTGGCCAGGAGCGGTTGATTCGCCCCCTGGCTCAGGTTACGCAGGTGAGTGATCTCGCCGATGCGGCGGTGCAGAGCGAGCAGGGACGCCCGGTACTGCTCTCCACCTTGGGCCAGGTGAAGCGCGGTGTGGCGCTCAAACGCGGTGATGCCAGTTTCAACGGAAATCCCGCCGTTGTGCTGATGGTGATCAAGCAGCCCGATGTGGATACACCCACCGTGACTCGGGCGGTGGAGCAGCGGCTGACTGAGTTGAACCGCACGCTGCCTAACGATGTACAGGTCCAGACCACATTTCGTCAGAGCAATTTCATCGATAGTGCCATCCGCAATGTGAGCGAGTCGCTGCTCCAGGGGGTGGTGATCGTTTCGGTGGTGATCGTGCTGTTTCTCATGAACTGGCGCGCCGCCGTGATCAGCCTCATCGCCATTCCGCTGTCACTGCTGATTGGCCTGATGTTGATGAAGAGCCTGGGCCTGGGCATCAACACCATGACCCTGGGTGGGCTGGTGGTGGCGATCGGTTCGGTGGTCGACGACTCGATCGTCGACATGGAGAACTGCTATCGGGGGCTGCGCCGCAACCGGGCCAGCGACACGCCCAAATCGCCCCTGCAGGTGGTGTTCGACACCTCGGTAGAGGTGCGCCAGCCCGTGCTGTTCTCCACCGTGATCATCGTGGTGGTGTTTGCGCCGATCTTCTCGCTCACCGGCGTGGAAGGGCGCATCTTTGCG
>CALFOF010000247.1 GCA_937919075.1 uncultured Cyanobium sp.
CCCCCGCCCCCGCTGCTCCCGAGCCCCGGGCGGCGGAGCGGCGGCCACCGCCACCGCCCATGCCACTGCCCCTGCCGGCGCTCAGCCGTCAGCAGCAGAAGGAAGAGGCCGTCGAAGGGCGGCTCTGGCCGGTGGTGGTGGCCTTGGTGGTATCGGCTGTGGTGGGCATCACCGGGGGCTGGTGGTTGCTCGGCCGCGACACCGCCCCTGCCAACCGCCCGGCCGAACAGCCCCGTGAGCTCACCGCCAGCCTGCCCCCCGGTGAGGTGGACCAGCGCCAGCAACTGCTGAACCGCCTGCGGGCGCTGCAGATCAACCGCAGCTGGTTCCTGCGGCTGGTGGACGCCAATCTGCTGGCCCAGTTCCCTGAGCGGGGCGGCCGCTTGCCCAACGACGCGATCGAAGACGCTCCTCTGCGCAAGGTGTGGAACGCCCTGGCGGAGGAGTGGCTGGCCCGGGTGGAGCAATTGCCGCCGCCGCTCCGCCGCAAGCTCGGCTCCTTTTCCACCGCCGACTGGGACGCCCGCCAGCGCCAGCTCGCCGGCCAGGGGGTGAGTCCGCCGGTGCTGCGCCAGCTGGTTTCGGGCAACGCCCAGGCGCTGCTGCCGGGCCGCGCCGGCGCCGACATCCCCGCTGAGCCCTTCCGCCAGCTCTGGTATGCAGCCGGTGAGCAGACACTCCAAACCCTGCAGATCGAACCGATCCAGGCCACGGCGGGCGAGGTGAAGGCCCTCTCCGCCTCGCTCGGTGCCGGCGGCGCACGGCTGTTCCCGATTCGCCTACCGGCGGGGTACCGGCTGGTGCTCGGCGTCAACGGCTCGCCGCTGATGCAGATGAGCGTCTACAACGCGGCCGGCAGCCTGCTGGAACCGAAGGGGCCGCTGCGGGTGGTGAGCCTGCCGCCGGTGCAAGGCACCGAGGTGCAGCTGCTGGTCACCAACGATGGCGTGGCCCCGGCGATGATCACCTTGTCGCTGCGCGCCGATGCGCCGCCGCCGGAACCGCCGCCGGAGCCGCAGCAACCGCCCGAGACCGACCCCGGCGACACCACGGCCCCACCGCCGCCCGCTGAACCGGTGACGCCGCCCTCCTTGCCGAGCCAGACCCCTGTGGCCCCCTCGGCGCCCGCGCCGCCGCCCGCCGCGACGCCTGAGTCCCAGTCCCCTGCTTCGCCGTGAGCGCCGCTGCCCCTCCCATCGCCGTTGCCCTGCTCTCCGGCGGCCTGGATTCGGCCACCGCTGCGGCGCTGGCGATCGAAGCGGGCTACCGCGTCATCGGCCTCTCGCTCGATTACGGCCAGCGTCACCGCCAGGAGCTGGCCGCAGCCGCGGCATTGGCGGCCGATCTTGGCCTGGCGGAGCACCACACCCTGGCGGTGAACCTGGCGGCCTGGGGCGGCTCGGCCCTCACCGATGCCGCCATCGCCCTGCCGCTCGGCGGTGTGGAGCAGGGGGTGATTCCCACCACCTACGTGCCCGGCCGCAACACCGTGTTCATTGCCCTCGGCCTGAGCCTGGCGGAAGCGCGCGGGGCCGAGCGGCTCGTGCTGGGGGTGAACGCCGTCGACTATTCCGGCTATCCCGATTGCCGCCCCGACTACCTCGCCGCCTTCCAGCAACTGGCTGATCTGGCCAGCAAGAGCGGCCGCGAAGGCCACGGCGCCCAGCTGTGGGCGCCCCTGGTGACCTGGAGCAAAACCCGGATCGTGCAGGAGGCGCTGCGCCTGGGGGTGCCGATCGCCCGCACCTGGAGTTGCTACACCGGCGGCGCCTGGCCCTGCGGGCACTGCGACAGCTGCCGCATCCGCGATGCCGCCCTGCGGGACGCAGGTCGCCCGGACCTGGCCAGCGATGGTGGCGTCAGCAGGGGCGGGCCGTCGGCATGAGACCGGCTGCTGGGGCGGAGCGGCCGCCGCTGCTGCGCCGCTCATTGCCATGGCGCGACCCCTGGGAGGTGGCCCTCGCTCTGGCCGCTGTTGGCGGCGCCGACGGCCTCGCCTGGCTGGATGGCGATGGCAGCGCGCTGGGGCGCTGGGGCTTTCTGGGCGTGGCTCCGCTGGAGCAGGTGGTGTGCCGGGGGCTGCCGGGCGAGCCGGATGCGGCCGATCCGTTCGCGGCCCTCGCGCGCCTTCAGGAGCGGCCGGGCAGCTGGTTCGGCTGGCTCGCCTACGAGGCCGGGGCATGGGTGGAACCGGCTGCCCACTGGCGCTCGCCCGACATGGCCCTGCTCTGGGCAGGCCGCTACGACCCCGTGCTGCGCTTCGATCTGCAGGAGCGTCGCCTGGAGCTGGAGGGGGTGGATCCCGCCCGGCTGATGGCGCTGGCGGAGCGGCTCGCGGCCCTGGTGCCGGCGGCCACACCAGCAGGCGCCGCTGGTGTGGCCGCCGAGGACTGGCACTGGCACACCGATCCCGCCACCTTTGCCTGCCAGGTGGCGGACCTGCGCCACTGGATCGCCGCCGGTGATCTGTTCCAGGCCAACCTCACCGCCTGCTGCGAGGCCAGCCTGGCCGCGCCCCCCGACCCGCTGGCCCTCTACGGCCGGTTGCGCCGGTCGTGCCCGGCGCCGTTCGCCGGCCTGGTGGTGGCGGGCGATGAGGCGGTGCTCTCGGCCTCTCCGGAGCGCTTTCTGCAGGTGAGCGCCACCGGCTGGGTGGAAACCCGGCCGATCAAGGGCACCCGCCCGCGCCACAGCGATCCAGGCGCCGATGCCGCCGCCGCTGCCGAGCTGATCACCAGCCCCAAGGACCGCGCCGAGAACGTGATGATCGTGGACCTGCTCCGCAACGACCTCGGCCGGGTGTGCGTGCCGGGCTCGATCCAGGTGCCCCAGCTGGTGGGGCTGGAAAGCTACCCGCAGGTGCACCACCTCACCTCGGTGGTGGAGGGGCAGCTGCGCGCCGACCGCAGCGTGGTGGATCTGCTGCGCGCCTCCTGGCCCGGTGGCTCGATCAGCGGTGCCCCCAAGGTGCGGGCCTGCCAGCGCCTGAGCGAGCGGGAGCCCGTGCCGCGGGGCCCCTACTGCGGCGCCCTGTTCCGCTTCGGCGCCGATGGCAGCTTCGACAGCAACATCTTGATCCGCAGCCTGATGCTGCGGGGCCGGCGCCTGCGCGCCCATGCCGGCTGCGGCATCGTGGCCGACTCCGATCCGGCGGCGGAGGCCGAGGAGCTGCTCTGGAAGCTGGGTCCGCTGCTGGCGGCCGTGGCGCCAGGCCCGGGGAGTGGGGCGCGCTGATGCGGGCGATCGCCTGGATCGAATCCAGCGGGGCGCCGGGGGCGGCGGGGCTCTGGGGCGCGCCGGCCCAGCTGGCTCTGCCCCTCGCCGATCGGGGGCTGCAACTGGCCGACGGCCTGTTCGAAACCCTGCTGGTGGAAGCGGGGCAGCCGGCGCTGCTGAGCTTGCACCTGCAGCGCTGGTCGCAGAGCGCGGCCCTGCTGGGCATGGAGCCACCCCCCGGCGCTGAGCGGGTGCGCGCCCTGCTGGCGGAGGCGGTGTCCCGCAGCGGCATCCACACCGGCGCGCTGCGCCTCAACTGGAGCCGGGGCGCACCGGCTGCGGATGCTGCTGCTGAGGCGGCCGGGCCGCGGGGTGTGGAGCTGCCGGCAGCCGGTGCCCCACCGCTGCTGCCCCGCTTCTGGCTGCAGCTCACGGCCGCGGCGCCGGTGTTCGTTCCCGTGCCGGTGATCGTCAGCCGCAGGGAGCGGCGCAACGCCGCAAGCCTGCTGAGCCGCTGCAAAACCTTCGCCTATGGGCCCGCCATCGAGGCGCGGCGTGAGGCCCGGGCTGCCGGCGCCGCTGATGCCCTGCTGGAGAGCACGGCCGGCGGCCTCTGCTGCGCCACCACGGCCAACCTGCTGCTGCGGCGAAACGGCCAATGGTTCACACCGCCCCTGTCCAGCGGCTGCCTGCCGGGGGTGATGCGGTGCCGCGCCCTGGCGTTGGGCTTGGTGCGCGAAGGCCCCTGTCCCCTGGGCCCCGACAGCGCCATGCTGCTGATCAACAGTCTGGGCTGCCGGCCGGCTTCGAGCGTGAACGGAGCCCCGCTGCCGCTGGAGCCGGAACCGGAAGCGTTCTGGCGTCAGCTGCTGGCAGGTGGGTGAACCTTCGCGGCCGCCGGCCACCGCCGCGATGGGGGGCAAGCCTATGTTCTGAGGCTCCACGGTGCAGGGCTGGGTGATGGGGTTGGTGTCCGGACGGGCCTGGAGCACAGGGGTGGCGGTGGTGTCAGCAGCGGTGGTGGTGGCGGCTGCGGGCCTGAGCGCCTGCCGCGCTGCCCCCGGGGAGACACCCGCTCAGAAGGCCGAGATCGGCGATCTGCTGGTGCAGGCGGGAACCGTCAATGTGACCCTGGCCAAGCCCTTCGTGGCTGGCCAGCCCAACGGCCTCTACAAAGGGGTCGTGAGCGTGCAGACGGAAGGGCAGCCCGACAGCAGCGCGAGGCTGTATCAAGTGAATGCAGTTTGCAGTATTGAGAACGAGCCCAACTGGCCTACTTATGACAACCTTTATGGCAATGAGCTGAAAGATCTCGCGGAAGCCGGAAAGTTTTCCACCACTACGCGCTGGCAGATTCTTTATCACTTCGATGGCGGTGTTGACAGCAGCGGTGTGTTGTCGCGTCAACCCTGGACCGATCGCCTCAAGGACAATCTCTGCCGCCGCGGCACCTTCAACGACAGCACGGCACGCCCGGCCACGTAGCCGGCCAGCCTGCAGATTGCGGTGCCGCTTTCTGCGGCGGTGAGGCGAGGTGCGCGCCTGTGTTGCAGAAGCCAGGCTGCGTTGGTCTGGTAGCCGATGATACTTCCGCGAATCCACCTGTGGATTTCGATGGAGTTGAAAACACGCCTCGTTTGCGATGCCGAAAACGCTGTTCAAGGTTGATCTCACCAAGTCGATGGATCAACAGGACATGCCGGGCCACAACCGCTGGCATCCCGACATCCCCGCCGTCGTTTCCGTCAACCCTGGTGAGGTTTTCCGGATCGAATGCAAAGACTGGACCGATGGCCAGATCAAGGACAATGACGACCCCCAGGACATCGCTGATGTGAACCTGGAAGTGGTGCACGTGCTCAGCGGCCCGATCTGGGTGAATGGAGCTCAGCCCGGCGATATTCTTGTTGTTGACATCCTCGATGTGGGTGCGCTGCAAGGGGATGAGTGGGGCTTCACCGGCATCTTTGCCAAAGAGAATGGCGGCGGCTTCCTCACCGATCATTTCCCCAAGGCCGCTAAAGCGATCTGGGATCTGGAAGGCATCTACACCTCTTCCCGTCATATTCCCGGCGTGCGTTTCGCCGGCATCACCCACCCCGGGCTGATTGGCTGTGCCCCCTCCCACGAGCTGCTGCGGGAGTGGAACCGCCGGGAAACCGAGCTGGTGAATACCGCCCCGGACCGGCGCACCTATGGCGCCGGCCTTTCCGGCAGCGAGCCCGTGCTGGCGGCCCTGCCCAACCCCAACAGCGCCATCCTCGGCACGCTGCCAAGCGCAGATTTTGAGCGGGTGGCCAACGAGGCGGCCCGCACCGTGCCACCCCGCGAACACGGCGGCAACTGCGACATCAAGAACCTCACCAAGGGCACGCGCATCTACTTCCCGGTGTATGTGGAAGGGGCCAAGCTCTCGATGGGAGACATCCACTTCTCCCAAGGCGATGGGGAAATCTCCTTCTGTGGGGCAATTGAGATGTCGGGCTACCTCGATCTTCATGTAGAGATCATCAAAGGTGGCGTCGCCAAGTATGGGATGGTCAATCCCATGTTCAAGACCAGCCCCGTGGAGCCCCACTTCACCGACTACCTGGTGTTCGAAGGCATCTCCGTGGATGAATTCGAAGGCAAGCAGTATTATATGGATGTGCACATCGCCTACCGGCGTGCCTGCCTCAATGCCATCGAATACCTGAAGCGCTTCGGCTACACCGGTGAGCAGGCCTACCTGCTGCTGAGCTGTGCGCCGGTGGAGGGCAGGATCAGCGGCATTGTGGACATTCCCAATGCCTGTTGCACCCTGGCGATCCCCACCTCCATCTTTGACCAGGACATTCTTCCCTGCTGATGGCTTGCAAGGGGCTGCCTGCGCCGCCGCGAGGTGAGGCGTTCGCTGGCCCTGGGCCAAGGCGTCAGGCCACAGCTCCTGCCCAAGCAGCAGGGGCTGTGCGCCAATCGCTTGCTCCTTGAAGAGGCTTCGCTTGCGGGGCCTCCTTTTCTTCTCTCCTTTTCT
>CALFOF010000248.1 GCA_937919075.1 uncultured Cyanobium sp.
ACCTGTTCTCATGCTCCTAGAAGAATGCAAACCGGCCAACAGGGATTGCGGCTGGAACCGCCCGATCAAAGAGAGGCAATGAACAGAAAGCATGCAGGTTTCCTTCAGTTTTTGCTTAGGTTTCTATCCTGCGTTCGTATGGCGGCGTTCAGCACCGCGCGGTGCTGACAGGGGTTGATTCAGAAACCCCTTACACGCAGCAGCGCTCCAAGTTCAGACCTCAGCCGTTCAGCTTGGCGATCAGGATCTGGTTGGCGAGTTTGGGGTCGGCCTTGCCGCCGGTGCGCTTCATCAGCTGCCCAACGAAGAAGCCCTGCAGCTTGTTCTTGCCGCCGCGGAAGGCGGCCACTTCCTCGGGATGGGCCGCCAGCAGCTCCTCCACGATCGCCGTGATCGCCGCCGGGTCGCTGATCATGCCGAGGCCGCGCTCGGCCACGATCGCCTTGGTGGAGCCGCCCTTTTCCAGCAGTTCCGGCAGCAGCTCCTTGGCGATCTTGCCGCTGATCACGCCGGAGTCGATCAGCTGCACCATTTCAGCCAATTGCTCCGGCTTGAGCGGTAGCTCCGCCAACGCGAGTCGATTGGCATTCACATGGGCGGCGATGTCGCCGGTGACCCAGTTGGCGACGCCCTTGGCATCGGCGCCGGCCGCCACCGCCGCTTCGAAGTATTCGGCCATGCCCCGCTCGTCGGTGAGCACGCGGGCGTCGTAGATCGACAGGCCCAGTTGCTCGGCATAGCGGTGTCGCTTGGCGGCGGGCAGCTCGGGCAGTTCGGCCCGCCAGGCCTCGCGCCGCGACGGGGTGACCTCGATCGGGCCGAGATCGGGCTCGGGGAAGTAGCGGTAGTCGCTCGCTCCTTCCTTGCTGCGCATGCTCTTGGTGAGCTGCTTGGCCTCATCCCAGAGGCGGGTTTCCTGCACCACCGGCTCGCCGGTCTCGTAGGCCTTGATCTGGCGGGCGATCTCGAAATCGATGGCCTTCTGGATCGCCGAAAAGGAGTTCATGTTCTTGATCTCCACCTTCACCCCGAACGGTTCATCGGGCCCGCGGCGCACGGAGATGTTGACGTCGCAGCGCAGCGAACCTTCCTGCATGTTGCCGTCGCTGACGCCGAGATAGCGCATGATCCGGCGGATCTCGGAGGCGTATTCCGCCGCCTCCCTGCCGGTGCGCAGATCGGGCTTGCTGACGATCTCCGCCAGAGCCACACCGGCGCGGTTGTAATCCACCAGCGAGTGGGTGCTGCCCGCCAGACGGTCGCTGCCGGCATGCACCAGCTTGCCGGCGTCTTCCTCCATGTGGAGCCGTTCGATGCCGATCGTCTTCAGGTAGGTGTCCTTGCCCTTCTCGGCCACTTCCACCTCAATCCAGCCGTTTTCAGCGATCGGCTGATCGAACTGGGAGATCTGGTAGTTCTTGGGCAGATCGGGATAGAAATACTGCTTGCGGTCGAACTTGCTGTGCTCGGCCACCTGCAGATTGAGCGCCAACGACGCCTTCACCGCATACTCGAGCACCTTGGCATTGAGCACCGGCAGCGTGCCCGGCAAACCCAGGACCACCGGGTCGATGTGGGTGTTGGGGTCGTCGCCGAAGTTGGTGGAGGCGGCCGTGAAGATCTTGCTGGCGGTGCCCAGCTGCACGTGGGTCTCCAGGCCGATCACGGCCTCCCACCCTTCATGCCCGATCACCGACGCCATGGCCTCAATCCCTTTGTGCTGCTGTTTGGGCTGCTGTCGGCACCGCACCAGGCGGCGACGCCGGGGCGATCCTAGGCAGCGGCCCACAGGGCGGACCTCTTGAATGGAAGCCCTGATTCCGTCGCCGCGGAGGTTGTCTTGGCTGGCTCCGCACCCGTGCTGATCCTCGGCGGCGGCCTGATCGGTCTGTCAGTGGCCCCCC
>CALFOF010000249.1 GCA_937919075.1 uncultured Cyanobium sp.
GGTCACGGGGTCGGGTTCCACCGCGCGTCGGGCCTGGCGCACATTGGCGATGTGATCGATGTTGACGCCAAGGCTGGCCATGGCAAAACCAGGGAGATGCCTGGATCCTATGGATCTCTCCGAAGGCACGCCGATGGCACGGTTCTCTGGCCGCAGCGGCAACTGCCCGTGGCCTTCAGCGCTGCACAGCTGCCACTCCTAGCTTGCAAGCACCTACAGCAGTGATTGGTGACAGCGCAGTCGCAGCAGCAGATCGAGCCGGAGAGCACGGGCCGCCCGCCCGCCGCAGCCGCGCCACCTTCTGCCGCGCCCGCACCAGCTGCGCTCACCCCTGCTGTCACACCGGCATTGATGCGCCGCGAGCGGCGCCTCTGTAACGGCATCAGCCCCTGGCTGGCTCCCCTGGCCATGGCCTTCACCCAGGATCTGGCCCTGCCGTTCCAGTTCCGCCGCATCCAGGTGCTGGGCCGCCAGCACCTGCCCAGGCAGGGCGCCGTGCTGCTGGCCCCCACGCACCGGGCCCGCTGGGACGCGCTGGTGCTGCCCCATGCGGCCGGCCGGCGCGTCACCGGCCGCGACTGCCGCTTCATGGTGACCCGCACCGAGATGCAGGGCCTGCAGGGCTGGTTTTTGCATCGCCTCGGTTGTTTCCCGGTGGACCAGAGCCGCCCCGGCACCACGCCGCTGCGCTATGCGGTGGATCTGCTGGCGTCGGGCCAGCAGCTGGTGGTGTTCCCCGAGGGGCACATCCGCCGTGAGGACGGCCCGATCCGCTTGCACCAGGGGCTGGCCCGCTTGGCGGCTCTGGCGGCAGGGCAGGGGGTGGCCGTGAATGTGGTGCCCGTCGGCATCGCCTATGGGCCAGGCCGTGGGCTTGGCCGGGATGAGGCCGCGGTGTGCTTCGAGGCGCCGCTCACGGTGGAGAACCAGAGCCGTGCGGCCGTCAAGGGTCTCAACACCCAACTGGCGGCGGCGATGCAATCAGCTGAGGAAGCGGCCCGCGTGGCGGTAGGGCGGCCGATGCCAGGCGCCTAGAGTTCGGCCGCCTTTTGTGAAGCAGCCGTGCGTCGGCCCCACGTCGCCCTTGGGCTTGCCCTGGCACTCGCTCTTCTGCCTCTCGGTGCCACCCAGCCGGCTCAGGCGCAGGCCGCTCAGGCTCAGCCCCAGGTGGATCCAGAGCCCCCGAAAGTGCTGGAAGCCTCCGGCACTGGCTTCAATCTCACAGCCGTAAGGGGATTTCTCACCCGTGGCGATGCCGCCGTGGCCCGGGGGGATCTCGCCAGTGCCCGCAAGGATTACGACCTTGCCCGTGATGCCAGCCGTCGCCTGCTCGGCTTCTACCGCGATCTGAGCGGCTCCTTCCGCGGCCTTGATGCCCGCATCCCGCGCGAGATGGATCAGAAGGCCCGGGAGGCGCTGGAGATCTATGCCCAGGCCAACCTGCGTCTGGCCGCACTGCTGCGCCGTCAGGGGCAGCCGGAGGTGGCCGTGCCGCTGCTGGTGGAAGTAGTGAAGGTGATGACCCCGGCGCGAGAAGAGGGCCGCAAGGCCTATCAGAGCCTGCTGGAGCTTGGTTTTGCCATCACTCCGTACACGGCAGGCACCGAAGCCCCTGCCGCCCCGCGCTGATTTCGGCGGATCCGCAACGCTGACTTCTAGATTTCCGCCACAGGTGACGACGGACTCTTCATGGTGTTACCGGATCAGGTCAGGTCAGCGATCCAGGGATCCCTCCCGGACGCCGAGGTGGAGGTGGAGGATCTCACCGGTGGTGGCGATCACCTGCAGGTGAAGGTGGTGTCCTCCGCCTTCGAGGGTCTCAGCCGCATTCGCCAGCACCAGCTGGTGTACGGAGCCCTGCGCAGCGAGCTGGCCAGTGAGGCCATTCATGCCCTGGCCCTGCAAACCTCCGCACCGGCCTGACGGCACGCAGTGGCCTAACGGCACCCATCGGCGCTTCGCGCCCCTTCATCCGTGCATTGATCCAGCGATCGCTTCACCGTCTCTTTTTTACCCCCCGCATTTCCATGGAATCCGCCACGCAGCAACGCCTTGAAGCCCTCGTCAGCAGCGCTCCGGTGCTGGTGTTCATGAAGGGCAACAAACTCATGCCCCAATGCGGCTTCTCCAACAACGTGGTACAGATCCTCAATGCGCTCGGAGTGTCTTTTGAAACCTTCGATGTGCTCTCCGATCCGGAGGTGCGCCAGGGCATCAAGGAATTCTCCGATTGGCCCACCATTCCTCAGGTGTACGTGAACGGCGAATTCATCGGCGGCTCCGACATCCTCATCGAGATGTACAACTCCGGCGAACTGCGCGAAAAGCTCGCCGTGGCGCTGGCCTCCTGAGCCTGCTGCTGTTGCAGCCCGGCAAAACCGCCAGCTCGCCCCTGGCGCGCCTTGCCGCGCACCTTGTGTGGCGCTCAGTTGCGGCTGCTTTCGAACAAGGTGCTCATGTCGCCGTTGGGCCCCACGAAGGAGGACGGATCCATAATCCAGCGATCAGTGATCTCCTCGAGGCGCCGCTGCGTGAGCGGGTCGAGAATGGCGGTGCGCCGCAGGGCGTGCAGGTAGCCATCGGCATAGAGCCGCAGCTCGCTCTGGCTGTGGAAGCGGCTGGCCAGATCTTGGCAGGCGTCGCAAAGCGACTGAAAGTGACGAATGGCTTCGGGGTTGTGGAGCGAGGTCATGGGGAGATCGGTGGCGGGAGCCGGTCGCCAGCACAGCCAGTGTCACCAGTGACCTTCTCCCTCTACAGCTAGCTTAGGAGCGCGTACGCGGTCGCGAGTGGAACTCACGCCCAATCAGAATCCAAACCCAGCAAAGACTGAGGGATCGGTTGGCGTCGATCGCCGCGGACCCGCAACCAGTGCTCTCAAACGCATCCTGGTGGTGGACCCCCATCCCACCCTGCGCACGGTGCTGGCCCAGCGCCTTCGCCAGGACGGCCACCTGGCCGCTGCGGTGGCCACAGCCACCGAAGCGCTGCAGCTCTGCGAAGACCAGATGCCCGATCTGCTGGTGAGCGCCGAATTGCTGGAGGAAAGCTCAGCCCTGCGCCTGGCGGCCCATCTGCGCTGCCCGGTGATGGTGCTCACGGCCCGCACCGGCGCTGATCCGGTGGTGTCCCTGCTGGATGCCGGCGCCGACGACGTGCTGCGTAAACCCTTCGGCCTTGAAGAGCTGGCGGCCCGCAGCCGCAGCCTGCTCAGGCGCAGCGGCAACGGTCTGCAGGAGCGGGTGTGTGTGGGTCCCTTGGAGGTGCATCTGCTGCTCCGCCAGGTCACCCTGCACGACCAGCCGGTGGAGTTGAGCCCACGCGAATTTGCCCTGCTCTGCGCCCTGCTGATGCCGCCGGGCATGGTGCGCAGTCGTCAGGAGCTGTTGCGGATGGCCTGGCCACCGTTCAGTGGTGGCCCCCGCTCGGTGGACACCCAGGTGCTCACCCTGCGCCGCAAGCTCGAGCTGGCTGGCCTCGGCGAAGGTGGTGGCATCGAAACCGTGCGTCAGCAGGGCTATGGCTTCAGCCTGGAAACTCTGCCGGAAGCCAACGACATGCCGCCAGCAGCGTCCACGACGCCGCTGCGGCAGTCCACCAGCGCCAACTGAACGCCCAGTGCCAGGCTTTGCAGCTGTAGTGCTCGTCAGGAGCGCTCAGCTACCGGCACGTTCCGCCCAGCCCTTGGCAGACTCAGCCCTTGGCAGGTTCAGCCACCAGAACGCTCAGACCCTGGCGCCAAGCGCGAAGGCCGCGGCTTCACCGAGCAGCATCATCACGCTCAGGCCCGCCAGGGTCCAGTAGGTCCACGCTGGGGTGATCCTGCCCACCCCAGCCAACTTAAGGCCGGTGGCCTGCTGCACCCGCTCGAGGAAGTCTGGGAAGCGCGCCACCCGTTGCGGCAGCAGGTAGCGGCTGGAGCCGGGGCCCTTGAGGTAGTAGACGGTGCCGCCCTGGCTGGTGCCGATCGGCATCAGACCGTGGATCTGCTCCCAGCGCAGGCTCCAGCCGCGCCGCAGCCACCAGCGGCACCAGGCGGGATAGGTGACCCGCACCCCTTCGCTGTCGAGCTGTACCTGCTCGCTCAGCAGCGCGGCCACCAGTAGAAAGCCCAGCGGCAAGGCCACCAGGCAGAAGGCACGCAGGCCTGGTGGTGCCATCACCGGCAGGGGGAGCACCAAAGCAAGATAGAGGGCCAGCAGAGTGAAACGGATCAGCGGAGCCAGCGGGTAGGCGTGCTGCTCGCTGGCAGGAGGTTCAGCAGAGGGGGGCGTCATGGCTGAACAGCTGGGGAAGGGCCGGGCGATCAGGCTGGTTGGCCGTCGCCGGCTCCGAATACCTGACGCTCCTGGCCTTTCCAGAAGGCACCAAGGCGCATCAGATCGGTGTGGGCATCCTCCACCCGTTGGAGGTAGTCCTCGGGGGTCATGGAATCTTTTTCCTCACGCAGCTTGCTGAGCCGCAACTGCATCAGCAGCCAGGGCTTGGTGAGCATGCCCTGCTGCTCCAGGTAGCGCGCCAGATCCTCAGAACTGGGGGAGGGCACGGCTGCCATGAAGAGTTGTTGCGAATTGAAACAACACTAGGCAAAGAGGCGCTGGCCTGTGGCGTCAGTCCGGCAGTGCCCAAGGGTTGAGCCCGAGGTCGGCGCCCACCCGGTGGGCGCAGGCGAAGCCACTGAAGGCCACGGCGTTCAGCCCCTGGCCGGGGAAGCAGGAATCCCCCACGCAATAGAGCCCCGGGATGCCGGTGCGGTTGAACGGCATCGGCAGCAGCCCCGGCAGCCGCAGCGCCGGGATCGGGCCGTAGCTGCCCTGGTGCCGGCCCAGGAAACGGCGGTGGCTGCGGGGCGTGCCCACTTCCCGGTGGGTGATCGCCGCACCGAGGCCCGGCAGGAAGGATTCCAGGCGGCGGATGAGGCGATCGGCGGCGGCCTGCTTGGCCTCGGCGTAGGCCGTGGGCCCCAGCCCTTTCCAGGTGTCGATCGCCGACGGGGTGAAGGCGTGCACGATGTGGCGGCCAGGCGGTGCCAAGGCCGGATCCAGCAGGGTGGGAATCGAAACGAACACGGTGCCCTGTTCCGCCTCCATCTCCTCCCAGCGCTCCAGCAGCAGGTGGTGGCAATGGCTGCCCGCTGGAATCAGCTCCGCCTTCACGCCCAGGTGCAGCGAGAGAAACGAGGCCGAGGGTTTGTAGCGCCGCCGCCAGACCGTTTCCGCCGCCGGGGTGTGGGCGGGGTCGACCAGGGTGCCGAAGGTGTCCCAGCGGGTGGCGTTGGAGATCACCCGCCGGGCGCGGATCATTTCGCCACTGGCCAGCTCCACTCCCACCGCCTGGCCGCCCTCCAGCACCACCTTGGTGACCCTGCTGCGGTAGCGGATGGCGCCGCCGTGGCGCTCCAGGCCACGCACCAGGTGTTCGGCGATCGTGCCGACCCCACCACGGGGGTAGTTGATGCCGCCGGCATGGCGATCGGAGAAGACCATGCCGGCGTTGATCATCGGGGTGCGATCGGCCGGCATCACCGACCAGCAGAAGCACTCCATGTCGATGAACTTCAGCAGCGCCGGATCGCTGATGTGCCGGCGGGCCACATCCCCTACATTCACCGGCAGCCAGCGGGCCAGCCCCAGGCAGGCCAGGGGTGCTTTGAAGAACACCTTGGCCAGGTAGGCCGGATCCTCCAGCGAGAGCAGGGGCATCGCATCGAGGCAGCGGAACACCTGCCAGCAGGTGTCGTAGAAG
>CALFOF010000250.1 GCA_937919075.1 uncultured Cyanobium sp.
TCAGGGCGTCTGTGGAGAAGTGGGCGGTGCGGCTATGTGCGACACGCTCCTAGGGCGATTCAGGGGGGAGAGCCGTTTCTTCCGCGTCGTCACTGAAGCGCACCGTCAGCAGATCTTCCTGGGTGAGGCTGCCATTGGCGTCGAGCAGCTCCGGGTGAATGGTGAGACGGCCTGTGCGATCGGTGCTCACAGGCGGCGCCGAAGCCGGGGCGAAGGGAGTGGGGAAAGGGAGATCATTGGGGCGGGAAACAGCCGTGAACCCCTTGGCCATCACCCGAAACGCCTGCCACAACAGACCAAGCAGGCAGGCGGCGTAGAGCAGGGGGAGGAGGCGGGCGAGGAAGGGTTCCATCGGGGACGGACAAGCTGCCGTGGCCGTTGAAGGCCATGGCCCATCATCGCCTGCTTGAAGACCCAGGAGCGATGCTCCAGGCCCAGAGGGTGCTGCAGGCAGCGCCGAAAGAAAGAACCACCAGTAAAACCGTGCTCGTGTCCATGTTCGTTTACAAAAGTTCGCCAATCCTAGTGAAACTTTGGGTTCTGTGTCGAAATCTCCCCTCGCCCGCGCTGTGCCGCACTTCGTCACACCTTTGCTGCCGCAGCCATTCCTCAACTCCTGGCAGCGCCGTTACGGTCGGAATCACGCCCTGCTGTTGTCTTGATCGCCATGACCATGAAACGTTTGCCGCTTCGCCAGCTTCCTTATCTGCTCCCTCTGGCGGTTCTGCTGGCCTCCCCGGTGCTCACCCGACCAGCTCCCGCGCCAGCCCAGGCTCAGCCAGGCAGTGCGCCGGGGCTCTCCAGGCAGTCGTTTGTGACGGCCGCCGTGCGCAGCGCCGGGCCGGCTGTGGTGACGATTGACACCGAGCGCACGGTGGTGAGCGGCGGAGGTACAGGATTGCCGCGCGGCTTGATGGCGGATCCGTTTTTCCGCCAGTTCTTCAACGTGCCGCAGGCACAGCAGCCGTCCCAGCGGACCGAGCGGGGCCAGGGCAGCGGGGTGATCTTTCAGGCCGATGGCCTGCTGCTGACCAACGCCCACGTGGTGGAGAACAGCGATCGGGTGTATGTGGGTCTCAAAGATGGGCGCCGGGTGGAGGGGAAAGTGGTGGGGCTTGACAGGCTTACCGATCTCGCCTTGGTGCGGTTGCTGAGCCCAGGGCCATGGCCGGTGGCCAGGCTCGGGAATTCCGATGCGCTTCAAGTGGGCGACTGGGCGATTGCGGTGGGCAATCCCTTCGGCCTCGACAACACCGTGACCATGGGGATCATCAGCAACCTCAACCGCAACGTCAGCAAGCTGGGCATCACCGACAAGCGACTGGATCTGATTCAGACAGACGCAGCCATTAACCCCGGCAACTCCGGCGGGCCCTTGCTCAATGCCGATGGTGAAGTGGTGGGGATCAACACCTTGGTGCGCTCCGGCCCCGGCGCTGGCCTCGGTTTTGCGATTCCGATCAACCGGGCCCGCAGCATCGCCAATCAGTTGCTGGCCACCGGCCGGGTCGAGCATCCGATGATCGGCGTCGGCCTCGATAACGTGCCCGGCACCAATCCAGGCACGGCGCCGCGTGGTGCACTGGTGCGCTCGGTGTTGCCGGGCAGCCCTGCCGCGGCAGCGGGTCTGCGGCCGGGCGATGTGATTGTGGCGGTGGAGGGGCGCCCGCTTCCCGGCCCCTCCCAGATGATCGCCGCCGTGGAAAGCAATGGTGTGGGCCGACCAATGGCGGTGCGCTTCCAGCGCAACGGCGCCGACATCAATGTTCAGATCACACCGACGGCGATGGTGGGTCAGGGTCAGGGCCAGCGCCGTTGAACAGGAAGCGCAGCTGACTCCGGCGGCGGGATCGCCCGTTCAAAGCCCCATAAAGAAGCCCTCGGGCTTTCACACCCAAGGGCTTTGGAGTTGGTGTGTCGGTACTGCGGCGGGTTGCTAACCGCTGCTGTACGGGAGGGGCAGGCAGGGCAACAGCCAGATTCAGAGCACATCCGGGCCGGCGACGGAAAACTCCTGCTTGACCAGGAGCTTGCCGGCCTCAGTGCCCCCTGCAGAGCCACCGAGGTGACTCGGCGGACTGCCGAGCTGCTGGCGCATCATCCACTCGGTGGCGGCCCGCTGGGTTTGCCAGGCCTGAAGCAACTGTTTGGCCAGACCGCGCAGGGATTGGGCGTCTCCGGTGGAATCGATGACGCGGGTCATGCGCTCCAACTCGAATTTCTGGCCAAGGGTGAGGGCGAGCGGTTCGGACATTCCTGGCATCGCGACGGATCAATGAGCCAACCCAACGCTACGAAGTGTTTCGAGGTCACACGTATCGATCGCCACAGAGTTAGGGAGATCGTGTCAGGATCCGCCCATGCCGGGTCTCGCGCTCTGGGCTCAGTGATGCATCCGCAGTTGCTCAACGCACTGGGTGATGCAGGCTCCGTCATCCAGTGAGCATGTGGTGATGCACTCGAAGTAAGACTCGACGGAGTCTCCGGCGGCATCTCGCCCGAGGGCGGCATCCATGATGGTCATGCCGGTGTCAAGGGCATCGGGGCCAAAGGAAGTTGGGGAAGACAGACGGGGATCGCTCATGGGTCCTGCGGCGGTGGATATGGTCAGGATATGCAGATCAATGGCAAGGGTCCAGAAAAATGAGTTTTCTCGCCTAAGCCTTCATGAAGTTTTTTGTGGTAACCCCTGCTGCGCCCAGCCCCTGAGGCTTTTCTGCTGTCTCTGAGCCTGCAAATGCCCCGCGTTGCGGTCTTGCCCCGCTCAGTTCTGGCGGGTCTTGCGGGAAGCCGCTTTGGCCTGCTGCTTGTCTTTGTTGGCGGCTGTTTTGGCGCGGCGCGTCTGTTCCTCCAGCACCCGCTGCTCGGCTTCGGCTTCTTCGCGCTTTTTCTCCAGGTAGTAGGTGTAATCGCCCCGATAGAGCACCAGTTCGCCGTCGCGCAGCTCCACGATGCGGTTGGCCACCTGGGCAATGAAATAGCGATCGTGGGAAACGATCAGCGCCGCCCCCTCGTACTCCTGCAGCGCCTGTTCCAGCATCTGCTTGGCGGGGATGTCGAGGTGGTTGGTGGGCTCGTCCAGGATCAGCAGGTTGCAGGGGGTGAGCAGCATCAACGCCAGTGCCAGCCGCGCCTTCTCGCCGCCGCTGAGCTGGCCCACCTGTTTGAACACCGCGTCATTGCTGAAGCAGAAGCTGCCCAGCAGGGAGCGCACCTGGGTCTGGGTCCAGTCGGGCACGGCTTCGAACAGGGTGTCGATCACGGTTTTCTCGAGGTTCAGCGCCTCGGCCTGGTTCTGCTCGAAGTAGCCCGGCACCACGTTGTGATCGCCCAGGCGGGCGGTGCCCTCGTCGACCGGCTCGAGGCCCATCACCAGGCGCAGCAAGGTGGACTTGCCGGCGCCGTTGGGCCCGACAAAGGCAATCCGGTCGCCCCGTTCCACCTCCAGCCCCGCGCCAAGGAACAGGATCCGCTCGCCGTAGCTGTGGCTCATCTCTTCGATCAGCGCCGCCTGCCGGCCGGAGCGGGGCGCCGCAGGGAACTGGAAGCGGGGCCCGGACACCCCCTCCAGCGGCGCTTCGATCCGCTCCACCTTCTCCAGCAGCTTTTCGCGGCTCTTGGCCTGGGTGCTGCGGGTGGCGCTGGCGCGGAAACGGTCGATATAAGCCTGCTGACCCGCCAGTTCCTTCTGCTGGCGCTCGAAGGCGGCCTGGGTGGCTTCCCGTTCCAGCAGCTTCTGCTCAAGATGCTGGCTGTAGTTGCCCAGGTAGGTGCGGGAAATGCCGCGCTCAGTTTCGACGATCTGGTTGCAGATCCTGTCGAGGAAGGTGCGGTCGTGGCTGACCACCACGATCGGCACCGGCTGGGCTACCAGATAGCCCTCCAGCCACTGGATCGTTTCCACATCCAGGTGGTTGGTGGGTTCGTCGAGCAGCAGCAGATCGGGATCCTGCAGCAGGATCTTGCCAAGTGCGATCCGCATCTGCCAACCACCGGAATAGTCGCCCACCGGCAGGTCGGCGGATTCGGGGGTGAAGCCGATCGTGGGCAGGAGCTTGTCGATGCGGGCGTCGAGCTCGTAGCCGTGCAGAGCTTCGAAACGGCTGTGCAGCCGCCCCAATTCGTGGATCAGATCATCGAGATGGTCGGGGTCGGCGCTGGCCTGCTCGCCCGCCATTTCATGCTCCACCTGGTGCTGGCGGATGAGCACTTCGGCGGCTTCCCCGAAGGCCTGGAAGAGCTCTTCCCGCACGGTGCGTACCGGATCCACATCGAATTCCTGCTTTAGGTAGACGATGCGGGGATTTCCCTGGCGCACCACCTGGCCACTGCTGGGCTCTTCAAGCCCGGCGATCAAGCGCAGCTGGGTGGATTTGCCGGCACCGTTCACCCCCACCAGACCGATCCGGTCGCCGGGCTTCACTTCCCAGGTGACGTCGCGCAGCACTTCGCCGGTGGGGTAAAGCTTTGAGACGCGTTCCAGACGGAGCACAGCAGGGGAGGTATTGGATGTTGATCCCCATCATCACGCCTGCGCCCGCCTCAAGCCGTATCGGCAGAGTGGAGGTTGGAGCAGGGCGCCGCGATGATTGCCCACCAGCTGGAGCCATGGTGAAACGACTGGAGCAAGTGGTGGCGTTGGTGGTGGCCGCCGGTCTGGCACTGGTGAGCTACTGGCTGTTCTTCAGCTGGTCGCAGGGTGGCCGCTCCGATCGTCTTGCGCCGCGCAGCCTCACACCCACCCCGGAGGGGACCGCAGCGGAGCTGGCGCGCCCGCAGCTGCAAGTCCCGCAACTGCCAGCCCCGCGTTTGGAGCCGCCAGCGGCCACCACAGAACCCTGAGCGGGCGGAGCTGCCGTTTCGATCCGAGCAGCCGGATGCGTAGATCAGAGGCCGCCGCGGGCCTTGACCAGCCATTGCCGTGTGCCCTCATCAAGGCCGGCCAGATGCTCCTTCACCTGCTCGGCGCTGACCGGCAGATTCCATTGCTCGCCCAGCTCCACGATCCGCTGCAGGGTGCCCTTCGGATCTTGCAGGGCCTGCCGGAACAGCAACTGGGTCAGGTCATGGTCTTGCTGGATCCGGGCGTACAGCTCGGCAACGGGTGATGGTGCGGCGCTGGAATCTGTCATGGAAACGGATGGAAGCCGTTGACTGGTTCGACGTTATGGGTGGCTCGCGAGTGGGGCGAGCGATTGTGTGCTGTTGATGGACTTCGGCACCAGGCTGCGGCGGAAGGGGCGAGCCTCCCGTGGGGCCCGCAGCAGCTGGGAAAACAGCACGATCAGGGCCTTCCACTCCGGCGGCGCCTGACGCTGGGGCCAGCTGCCCGGGGTGCAGTACAGGAACCGAATGAGCCCATTGTGGCTGTCCCAGCCGAGCGTCTTCCACGTCAGTGCCACACGCCGTCCCCGCTGGGCCAGACAGCTGGCGTGCAGCGCGTCGGGCAAGCCCGGGAGTTGCAGGGTGGCCTGGCTGAACGGCGAGAGGTCGGCGGTGAGGTGGCCTTCCACCCCCCGCTCGCTGATGGCGTCGATCTGGAGCGTGCAGCTGATCCCCTCCGCCCGCAGCTGGGCGGGCAGGCTGAGCGCCAGCCAGGGGGTGGGATCAAGGCAAGGGGGATCAATGCAGCAGCGCAGTGCCACTAGCAGCGCAAAGGTGTTGAGGCCGCCCCAGAACAGCCCCACCCAGTGGGTGGTGGGAGCGAGCGGACCTGCCTGCAGCTGCAGAAGCACGGCACCCAGATTGATGAGGTTGACCACCAGCAGCACAAGTAGGGGCAGTAGCAACGACAAGGCGCCGCCGCCGTGCTGGCGGAGGCGGTGCTTGGGGGTGATCGTGAAGCCGCCGCCCGGCATCACCAGGCTGCGCAGCACGGTGATCGCCAGTGGCACCGCCAGCAGCCAGCTCATCAGCTCCGGCAGCAGGGCCTGCCGGGAGCCCCTGGTGAGCCAGCCCACCAGCGCCAGTTGGCTGCAAAGCACAGGCAGGGCGTAGACGAGGAACTCCTCAAGCGTCATGCGGATCGGCAGGATGCCGAGCAAGCCAACGCAGAGCGGCATCAGCAGCAGGATCAGCCGGGGCAGGTTGTTGAACCAGTGCAACAGCCCCTCGCTGTAGGAGAAGCGCTGCTGGGCCGTGAGCCCCCGCAACCGCAGAGGATTGGCGTGCAGGCGAAGGGTCTGCAAGGTGCCGGTGCACCAGCGCAAGCGCTGCTGGACGAAATCCGCCATCGTTTCGGCGGCCAGACCGGCGCTGAGCTTTTCTGGCAGATAGACGAGGCGATGGCCGCGCGCGCTGAGCTCCAGGCCGGCCACGAAATCCTCCGAGAGCGCAGCAGGGTTGAAACCACCGACGGCGGCCAGGGCCGCGCGCCGCACCACAAATGAGGTTCCGGCACAAACGACGGCGCCGTTGCCATCACGCACCGGCTGGATCCAACGGTAGAAACTCTCCTCATCGGGCAGCAGCCAGCGCTCCATCGCCAGGTTGCGCATCATCGGGTCGGCGTTGATGAAGGTCTGGGGGGTCTGCACCAGCGCCACATCCGCGTCCAGAAAGAAGCCGAGCGTCCGCTCGAGAAAGTGGGTCTGCGGGATGAAGTCGGCGTCGAACACCACCACCAGCTCCGCGTGGCTGTGGCTGAGCCCGAAATTGAGATTGCCCGCCTTGGCGCCCTGGCGATCCAGGCGGCTGAGGTAGGTGCAGCCGAGCCGATTGGAGAGCTCTTCCACCTCAGCGCGGCCGCTGTCATCAAGCACGAACACCCGCTTCTGGGTGTAGCGCATCGCTGTGACGCCGACCAGACAGCGCCGCAGCACTGCCAACGGCTCGCCGCAGGTGGGGATCAGCACATCCACCGGGGGCTGCCAGGTGCCTTCGCGGAAACAGGCTTCGAGCCGGTCGGCCTGTCGCTCCCGTGGCGGAATCGCCCGCCAGCTCAGCAGGATCTGGATCATGCCGGTGCCCAGCAGGAAGGCCTCGCAGCCCAGCAGCACCAGGGAGAGGGTGAGAGCCAGCGGCGACGACGTGTTGAGGCTGAAGCCCACCCGCCACACCAGATAACGCAGCACCAGAACCAGCAGCAGGGCCACCGCCAGCCGGCGCGCCGCTAATGGACGCAGCACTTCAGGCCGGTGCGTGAGCCAGCGGGCCGCTGCCAGCACCAGGATCACCGGCAGCAGGGAAGTGACCAGCGAGGCCGATGGAATCAGTGGGAAGGCGTTCACGACGTGTTCGGCGTTCCCTCAATACCACCCAAATACCTTGTCGGATGTCTTTTGGCACCGTGGCAGCGGCTTGGCGAGGCTGTAACAGGGTGCGCCTGAGAATTGCGCAGCCTCAGGACTGAGCTGGCTTCAGCGATACGCAGGCTTCGATGGAGATTTTGCTGATCGGCTCGATTTTCGCTCAGGCCGCCTGTAGAGCTGCGCGATGGCGCAGGGCTCAGCGGCTCGCTTCAGGCCGCGCAGGGCGAATCGAGCTCCTCCTGTTCGGAGGCGGAGGCGTCCTCCATGGTGCGGGCATCGAGGCAGAGCACCTTGCGCAGCTGGGCGTAGTTGGAGGCCTGGGACTTGTGACCCTCCTGGGCTGCGGCGAACTCCGCGCGCTGCAGGACGTGGTGCAGATGGGTGAGCAGATAGGTGCTGATCACAGCGGAGACAAGCACGTCACTTTTCTCGGCGCCGCAGCCCATGCTTCCAGCCTGGGCCGAGGGTTTGCGGGCGGCGCGCTTGGAAGGTTTCGAGGCTGCCGCGGGGCTTTCTTTGGTGTCGCTGGGAGTGGCGGGCCCATCAGTGGCCCTGGTCCCGTCCCTGGTTACAGGTTTGGTCATGGCTTTGGTCATGGCGTTGGCAGTGGCGTTGGAAGTGGCGTTGGAAGTGGCGCATGCGCAGGGCTCCTCAATCATACGGCCGGATACTATCCCTGCTTATCTCTGTACACTCGTGTGTAGAGCAAGCGCACCCTGGGTCCGTGGCCACCCGTCAGACCTCCGCCAGCGGCCGCCCCAAGTCACCTCGCATTCAGGTGGTCCTGCCTGAAGAGCTCTGTGAGCGCCTGGCCGCAGTGGCAGAGGCAGAGTCGCGCACGGTCAGCAACATGGCCAAGGTGCTGATCCAGCAGGGCCTGGATCGGTTGGACCGGGAGCTGCCGCCAGATCTGCCGCACGAACTGTCGCCTGAACTGCCGCGCGATTCCCGCAGCCAGCGCCAGCTGCGCACCGATCAATTCCGCCAGGCCCTTGAGCGACAGCAACGCAATGGTCCCGGTCGTCTGCGTGGGGCGCCGCGGCGGCTGCGGTTCTACCGGCCGGCGGGCTGAACAGCCTCTTGGACCACGGGCTGGACATCTTTCTGGCCGACCTGTGTTTGCAGGGGGCGGCAGTGGCAGGCAGTGGCAGGCAGTTGCTTGAATTACAGGGTGGGGGTTGCGAGTACACCCAGTACCGCGCTGCGGGAAGCCCCGGTGACGGCAGGCAATGAACCGGGATGGCGGTGGTGGTGCCACCAGGCCAGCAGCGCGAAGCCCAGCGCCTCGCGCTGCGACGGCTCCACCCCCAGCTCTGAGAGGGCCCGGACCATCACGCCACGGCAGCGCTGGCGCAGTTCACGCACCAGCGTGGGGTTGTGGGCGCCGCCGCCAGCCAGCACCAGCTCAAGCGGCCGGGTACCCCGCTCCAGATCCTGAGCGACAACCGCCGCACTGAAGGCGGTGAGGGTGGCGAGCGCATCGGCCTGCTGCTCAGCAAGCTCGGCGCTGCTACCGCCGGCAGCAGTGGCGCCGGCAGCAGTGGCGAGATCCTGCAGGCGGCGGCGCAGATCCTCCTGCCCGAACAATTCGCGCCCAGTGGATTTCGGCGGCGGCACGTGGAAGTAATCCTCCTGCAACCAGCGGGTGATCAAGGCGTCCTGCACCTGGCCGCGGGCGGCCCAGGCGCCATCGCGGTCGTAGCCGAGGCGCCCCTCGCTGAACTGGGCTACCGCCAGGTCGATCAAGGTGTTGGCCGGCCCGCAGTCCCAACCTGTCACCGGGGCCTGCCGCTCCGGGCCCCTGGCAGGTGGCAGCAAGGTGAGATTGGCGATGCCGCCGAGGTTGAGCACCGCCCGCCAGCCGCCGATGCGCGGCAGCAGCGCGGCATCGGCGGCTGGTACCAGTGGCGCACCATGCCCACCGAGCGCCAGGTCGTGGGCGCGCAGATCAAACACCACCGGAGTGTTCAGCAGCTGGGCCAGCAACGGGCCTTGCAGCAGTTGCCAGCTGGCGCCGCGGCCTTCGGGCCTGGGCGGGCGGTGCCAGATGGTCTGGCCATGGCAGCCCACCAGCTTTGCGTCGCCGGCGGGGTCGCAGCTGCGGGCGGCGCGCGCCTGCTCAACGGTGACCGCCTCCGCTAAATCCAGCAGCACGGCGGCGGTGTGGGGCTCCCCCTGACCCACCGCCACCAATCGGGCGCGCAGCGGCTCGGGGTAGGGGATGAAGCTGCTGCGCAGCACACGCCAGCGGGGGTGGTTGCGCGGACCTTCGAAGTGAGCGAGTACGGCATCGATGCCATCGGCGCTCGTGCCGCTCATCAGGCCCAGCACCTTCATCGGCTCAGTGGGAGGGGAGGGCCTCGAGCGCCTCGCTGCTACCCATCACCACCAGCAACTCATCTTCGTTGAGCACGTGGGAGGCCGGCGGATTCACGGTGAGGCGGTTCTGGGGACCGGCCGCCAGCACGCTGACGTTGTGGTTCTTGCGCATGTTCAGATCACGCAGGGAGCGACCCACGAACACCTTCGGCACCTTGATTTCCTCGATGCTGTTGCGGTCGTCGAGCCGCAGCCGCTCCAACAGGTTGGGCCGCACCAGCTCCATGCCCAACCGCGTGCCCTGCATCTTGGACGGGAATACCACCCGATCGGCGCCGACCCTCCGGAGCATTTTTTCATGCAGATCGCTGGTGGCCCGGGCAATCACCTGACGCACCCTGCTGCCAGGTGCATCTTTGACGATCAACGTGGCGGTGATGCTGGCCTCGATCGGCTCACTGATCGCCACCACTACTGTGCCTACATCCAGGGCGCCGGCGGCGCGCAGCGCTTCCTCATCGGTGCAATCCACCACCCGTGCCTCGATGGCCGGATCTTCCTGGCGCAGTTCATCGATCACCCGTTGGCAGCTGTCGATGGCCAGCACCTCCGCATCGAAGCGGAGCAACTCCTTGCAGACGGCACTGCCAAAGCGGCCCACGCCGATCACGGCATAACTCCTCGAAACTGTGTCGCTGCCGCCCTGCCATTGCCACCACTGGGTCATGAGCGGGGCGAAGAAAGGGAAAAGGTGGAGAGGTTCATGACGATCAGAGGTAGAGCTCTTCGCGGGGATAGCCCACCCGATTGTGGGTCCTGCTGGGGTAGAGGGACGAGAGCAACAACAAAATGCCCACCCGTCCTACAAACATGCCCACCATCAACACCAGCTGGCCCCAGCGGTTGAGCTGGGCGGTGACGCCCACATCCAGGCCCACGGTGCCGAAGGCCGACACACAGGTAAACATCCTTTCAAGAAAGCTGAAGGGTTCACCTCCCGATGCGCCGGAGGTGGTGTTGCCGAGGCCGAGCACCAGGGTCATGCCCAGCACGAACAGAGCGGAGGAGAGGGCCACGCCGATGGCCCGGAGCACCACCTTGTCGGGGATCTCGCGGTTGCGCACCACCACCTCCTCCTCACCGCGAAGGGTGGCGCGGGTGGCGGCCACCAGGGCGGCGAAGGTGGTGGTCTTGATGCCTCCGCCGGTGCCGCCGGGGCTGGCTCCGATGAACATCAACGCCATGATCAGCAGGAGACCGGCATCAGAAATCGTGTCCACCGTGAGTGGCACGGTGTTGAAGCCGGCGGTGCGGGTGGTGATCGATTGAAACAGCGTGACCTGAACCTGGTCCCACCAGCCCATGCTTCCCACCATCTGCTGAGTGGCGAAATGTTCGGTGAAGAGCAGGCCAATCGTCCCCAGAATGATCAGAACCAGCGTGCTGCGGATCACCAACCGCGTGTGCAGACTGAGCCGGCTGAGCCGGTGCAAGTGGCCGAGGCGGAAGCGGTTCACCCAGAGGTCATTGGCGACGCGCCAACCGATGCCACCGATCACGATCAAGGCAGCGATCACCGCATTCACCACCGGTTGCTGGCGGTAGCTCTCCAGGCTGTCTGACCAGAGACCGAAACCGGCGTTGCTGTAAGCGCTGATGCAGTGGAACAGGGCCGCCCAGAGCCGTTCTCCCCGGTTCTGAATGTCGGTGAATCCGAAGCTGTACAGAATCACCGTGCCCACGGCGATCACCGCGGCGGCGATCACCAGAATCTGGTGAAAGGTGGTGCCGATGCCACCAACGCCGAACTCATCGAGCGCTCGGCCCTTGTCGAGCCGGTGACGCAGGCCGGAACGGCCTTGCACAAATCCCTGTAGGAAGGTGGTGATCGCCATCAGCCCCAGCCCGCCGGTGAGGATCAGGCCCGCCAGCACCATCTGACCGAACAGGGTGAGGTCGGTGCCGACATCAATGATCGACAGCCCCGTGACCGTGATCGCCGAGGTGACGGTGAACAGCGCCTCCCATAGCCCTACATCGGTGCTGGAGCAAACCGGGCTGGCGATCACCAGAGTGCCCACGGCGATCACCAGCATCCCTGTCACCAGGGTGAACTGTGGAACGGTGAGACGGTGCTGCCAGCCCGATCGGGTGCTCACGTATTGGGCTGGGGGGTCATGCGCAGGTAGGGCTTGACCTCAGTGACCCCTTTAGGAAACTTGGCCCGGGCATCTTCGGTGGAGATTGAGGGCACCACCACGCAGTCGTCACCCTGCTGCCAGTTCACCGGAGTGGCCACCTGATGGTGATCGGTGAGTTGGAGGGAGTCGATCACCCGGAGGATTTCATGGAAGTTCCGGCCCGTGCTGGCTGGATAGGTGATCTGCAGACGCAGTTTCTTGCTGGGATCGATGATGAACACAGAGCGCACGGTGAGGTTGTTCAGCGCTTTCGGGTGGATCATCCCGTAAAGATCGCTCACCGATTTGTCCGCATCTGCCAGGATCGGGTAGTCAACGATCGTGCACTGCGTTTCATTGATGTCGCCGATCCAGCCTTTGTGGCTCTCGGCGGAATCAACGCTCAGGGCGATTGTCTTGACATTGCGCTTTTCCCACTCCGGGCGCAGACGGGCTACTTCACCGAGTTCCGTGGTGCACACGGGGGTGTAGTCGGCGGGGTGGGAAAACAGCACGACCCAGCTGTCGCCGGCGAAGTCGTAGAGGTTGATCGGACCCAGCTGGGATTCCTGGGTGAAATCGGGGACGGGGTCACCGAGTTGAAGGGGCATGGGAAAAAGGAGTGTTAGAAGTGAAAGGAAAAGGATTGTGTGGGAAGGGGCGCGCCGCCGCCTCCGCACCCTGGGCGACGTGCTCAGGGCCAGGCCGCCCCTCCTCCCTCCCGTGCGCAAGACCAGGGCCGCGGCGGCGAGGCCGACGCTGGTCCTCGACCTCGACGAGACCTTGGTCCACTCGACGCTCGGCCCGGGCCCCGTCGCAGTAACTTCGCCCGAGGCTCCGTCGGGCATCTCTGGTGTCGGGGGAAGAAAGGGCCAGCCCCCACCCCCCGGTGCTGTTTCTCGCTTTTCTTTTGACGTGGCCCTCGCAGGGAGGACGCACGCGGTCCACGTGCGCACCAGGCCGCACCTGCTCCCTTTTCTCGAGAGGTGCGCCCGCCTCTTTGAGGTCGTCGTCTTTACTGCTTCCCAGAAAGTCTATGCAGAGCAGCTTCTCGACGTCATCGACCCGTCGCGCAGGCTGATCAGACACCGCGTGTTCCGCGACTCGTGCGTGATCTTCGAAGGGAACTACCTGAAGGACCTTTCGGCTCTCGGCAGGGACCTGTCCCGCGTCGTGATCGTCGACAACTCCCCGCAGGCCTTCGGTTTTCAGCTCGACAACGGCATCCCCAGCGCTGACATCCTCCTCGACGGTCAGGACACGGGGCAGAATCTGGATTCCTCCGGCTATCGAAAGTTCTATGCCGAGGACTATCCCACCGG
>CALFOF010000251.1 GCA_937919075.1 uncultured Cyanobium sp.
CATGGGGAGAAGCCGCGCGGGCAGGGTGAAACCTTGAGAAGGCGTGCGTCGCGGCGATCCTACAGAGGAGAAACCCAGGCTCCTGCAGCGGCGTTGCGCCTCTCAACAACATGACTCACAGCCGCCTGGCCGATGCCGGCGGGGCCGGCGCGGCGGCAGGCGCGAGCAAGGCGCCGAGCGCATCGAGCAGCCGGTGAGCCAAGGCCAGCTTCCCCATCGGCGCCAGCGGTCGCTCCCCGTCCCCGGGCCCCAGCAGCCAGCCCTGGTTGGTGGCGGCGGCGAATCCGGCGCCGGGCTGATCGATCGGATTGGCGAACAGCAGATCACAGCCCTTGCGCCGGAACTTGGCCCGGGACTGGGGCAACACATCGCCGGAATGGGCCGCGAAGCCGAGGATCCGCTGGCCGGGCGGGCGCTGGCTCACCAGCTGCTGCAGCAGGTCGGGCACCTCCTGCCAGCCCGCCTGCAGGGCCTGCGCCAGCTCCTCCTTGGCCAGCTTGGTTGGCAGGGGCGCCGCCCGGCGGTGGTCGGCCACCGCCGCCGCCATGGCAATCGCATCGGCTTCGGGCTGGAGAGCCACCAGCCGCTGCTGCAGATCAGCGGCGGTGACCACCGGATGAAGCTGCAACCCCTCCAACCAGGCGGCCTCCACACTCAGCGGACCGTGCACGAGATCGACCTGCGCCCCCCGCAGGCGGGCGGCCTGGGCCAGCAGCACCCCCATCCGGCCCGTGCTGGGGTTGGTGAGGCAGCGGGCCGGATCGAGAGATTCGCGGGTCGGTCCGGCGCTCACCAATAACCGACGTCCGCGCCAATCGCGGCTGGCGCCATGCAGGCGCAGGGATTCAAGCGCCAGCTCCAGCAGGGCCGGTTCCGCCATCCGTCCATCGCCCTGCCGGTCGCAGGCCAGCAGCCCCGGCTGGGGGCCAAGCGGCAGCACCCCCTCAAAGCTCTGGAGCTCCTGCCAGTTGCGCCGCACCCCGGGGCTGCGCCACATGGCGGTGTTCATGGCGGCGGCAGCCAGCACCGGCGCTTCGGCCGCCAGCAAGGTGCTCGCCAGCAGGGTGTCGCCCAGACCGTGCACCCAGCGGGCCAGGCTGGTGGCGCTGAGCGGCGCCACCAGCACCAGTTCGGCCCACTCAGCCAGTTCAATGTGCAGCGGCCGCGCCGCCTGGTGGCTCCATTGATCCGCCTCCAGCAGGCAGCTGTGGCGGCTGAGGCTGGCCAGCGCCACCGGGCTCACCAGCCGGGTGGCGCTGGGGGTGAGCACGCAACGCAGCTCGGCGCCCCGCTTGGCGAGAGCACTGACCAGGCCCGGCAGCTTGACGGCGGCGATGCTGCCGCTGATGCCCACCAGGATCCGGCACCCCGCCAGGGGATCAGCACGGCTGTCGCCCTCATTCCTCATCGAACGGTTCCTGATCCACCAGATGGACGTAGGGGCGGGCCAGCTCCGGGCGGTGAATCGCCAGTGCCCGCATCAGGTGCCAGTCCTGCAGGCCGGCGAAGGGAGTGGGGTAATCGTCTTCATCGAGGCGGCGGGCCAGCTCGGCGGTCGCGGCTTCATCAAAGGCCTCGAGCCGTTCGGGGGTGATCGCTGGGCCACCGCTCTCCTGCGGCTGGCCGGCGGTCTGGGACGTGGACGGAGCGATGGGGTCGGCCAAGACAATGGAGACGGATGTCCGGTTTCATTCCATCGCATCAACGGCCTTGCGGCTGCTCATTGCATCAACAGCCCTGCGGACGCTGGCCCAGCCCCCGGCAGACACCCGGGCGGCAGTGATAGCTTTTCGGCAGGGGGAATTAGCTCAGCTGGTAGAGCGCTGCGATCGCACCGCAGAGGTCAGGGGTT
>CALFOF010000252.1 GCA_937919075.1 uncultured Cyanobium sp.
CGGCCTCGGCCATGTGGCTGTTCTCCCCGGCAAAGACACCCTTCAGCCGCTCGCCACGGTCAACGGCCTGGTGCGCTCCGCCGCCTCCGCCCGCGCCGAGGCGCCCAGCCCCTCCGCGCCCGAGCCCAGTGGTCGGCGTCGTGGTGGCCGTGGCGGCCGCGGCAGCCGCGGCGGCAACGAGCTGATCGAAGTGACCCCCGTGCTCGTCTCGCTCGACGACGAGCCCGCTGCACCCCGGGTGGTAGAAGCGCCGCTGAGCGCTTCTGAAGGCGTCAGCCGCCGCCATGACCCCGAGCTGGTGGCCGTCTCCATGGACGACGATCAGGAATTCGTCTACGGCTGGATGGGCCTCAATCCCACCCTGTTGCTGGAATCACCCCCTGCCGGCGACAACGTGGTCGTTCGCGTCGTGCGCCCCGGCGAATCGGAAGCTGCGGTGCTCGACGCCGCTCGCCAGCAACTTTCCGGCTCCGGCTCCAGGCGTCGCCGTCGCGGCGGCCGTAGCAGTGGCGAAGGCGGCGGTGCCGTCCGCACATCCGCGGACTTCCCCAGCGATGCTTCCGCACCCGTCGCTGTTGCCACGGCAGACACTGGCACCGACCGCTGGAGTTCCTCCCGCGATCCTGGCGATGCCGTGATGGTGGAAATCACCCCGCTGCCGATTGAGCGCGACCGCTCTCCAGCGGTGCGCAGCACGGTGATTGAAACCACGGTGCTGCAGGTGCCAGTCACCCGTTCCGTTGGGCGTGCCGCTGCTGCCGTGAGCATCACCGACCACCCTGCTGCTGGTGCGGTCGTTCAAACCGAGCCGGAACTCCCACCAGACTCCCCCGCCGCTGACCCTGCCGACGATCCCGCCGGTGAGCCCAGACGCCGCCGCCGCCGTTCTTCGGCAGCGGTCTGAGCCCGGCGCCGCCGGCCGATCCCTATGCCCAGCACGATCCCGGCGTTTGCGCCGGGGTTGATGAAGTGGGGCGGGGCAGCCTGTTCGGGCCAGTGTTCGCGGCTGCGGTGGTGTTGCCGGCGTTTGCGCTGCCAGCCCTGGCCGCGGCCGGGCTCACCGACAGCAAGGCGCTGCGGCCACTGCAGCGTCGCCGGCTCCTGCCACTGATCGTGGATGCGGCGGCGCAGCGGGCCCTCGGCCAGGCCTCTGCTGAGGAGATTGATCGTCATGGCATCCGCTGCGCCACCGAACTGGCCATGCTGCGCGCGCTGCAGCGGCTTGCAGCGCCACCCCGTCTCGTGATTGTCGATGGGGTGCTGCCGCTGCGGCTTTGGAGCGGGCCCCAGATCACCCTGGTGCGTGGCGATCGCCATTGCTTGTCGGTCGCTGCCGCCAGCGTGGTGGCCAAGCAGGCCCGCGATGGCCTGATCCAGCGGCTGGCCTGCCGCTTCCCTGGTTATGGCCTCGAGCGGCATGCCGGTTATGGCACGGCGTTGCATCGCCAGGCCCTGCGCCGGCTCGGTCCTACGCCGCTGCACCGGGCCTGCTTCCTGAGCAAGGTGCTGGCAGGCACCGACTGGCCGCTGCTCCGCTGAGCGCGGGTTCAGCGGTCTTCGCACCACTCACTGAAATCACTCAGCAGGCTCTTGCCCACCCGTTTGCGCATGCTCAGCAGGATGCCGCCGAGCAGGGAGCGGCCCGTGGCCTCCAGCACGCGCGGCGGGATCAGCCCCAGCACGGCGGGGCGACTCACGCGCACGCCCAGCAGGGCTTCCCCTTCCAGGCCGCCATCGTTCACCGCCAGCCACGATTGCAGCGTGAATTCGAAGTCGTCCACCGCTTCGAGTCCGTCGAGGCGGCACTCGATTGCGTCCAGCACCAGCCGCCCGGGCTCCCGCTGGGCCTGTAGTTGCACCACCGGTTGCACCTGCAGCTGAAACACCTTGAATCCGCTCACTTCGTACTGGTAGTTGCCAGGACTGAGCGGCGTGAGCTGGCGCGGTTCCAGCAAGGCCTGGATCACCCGCTGTTCGTCATCGAGGTAATCGGCCAGAAGCTCAGCCCGCCCGTGAACCGGCAAGGTGAGCTGCTGGCTGGCGCTGAAGGCCAGAGACATCGCCTGGGGAGGCCGGCGGAGCATGATCCTATCCACCGGTCTGCGCTCCCCTTCCCCCATGCGTCTCGCCTTTCTCGGACCCGCCGGCACCTACGGAGAACAGGCGGCGCGTCAGTTCGCCACCCTGGAGGGCCTCCAGGATCCGGACTTCGTCCCGCAGGGCAGCATTCGTGCCGTGGTCAAAGCCCTGGCCGACGGAGACTGCGGCGCCGCCGTGGTCCCGGTGGAGAATTCGGTGGAGGGCGGTGTCACCGCCTGCCTTGATGTGCTTTGGGAGCACTCCGATCTGCAGATCCGCCGTGCGTTGGTGCTGCCGATTCGCCACGCCCTGCTCGGCAGCGGCCCGATCGCCCGGGTGAGCGAGGTGCTTTCCCATCCCCAGGCCTTGGCCCAGTGCGGCCAATGGCTGACGGAGCACCTCAGCGATGCCCTGCAATTGCCCACCAGCTCCACGGCCGAAGCCGCGCGGCTGGTGGCGGGCAGTCGCTTCCGTGCTGCGATCGCTTCGCGCCAGGCGGCGGCGGAGCACGGACTGGAGGTGCTGGCCTACCCGATCAACGATGTGATCGGCAATTGCACCCGATTCCTGCTGCTGCAGAAGGAGGGAGCTCCCGCCGAAGGCAGCACCCATTGCAGCCTGGCCTTTTCTCTGCATGCGAACAGCCCGGGGGCGCTGCTGGAGGCACTCAGCTGCTTCGCGCATCGTCAGTTGAACATGAGCCGGATCGAGTCGCGACCTTCCAAGCGCGAGATGGGCGAATACCTGTTCTTCGTGGATCTTGAGCGGCCTGCCGCCGGAGAAGCGCTCCACCAGGCCATTGAGGAGCTCAGGGGTCTGTGCCAGCACCTGGCGCTGTTCGGCGCCTATCCGCTCACGAACCTCGCGGAGGAGGGGCGCTCTTCTGCTGGTTAGCCAAGGTGGGCGGGCTGAGTCTGGAGTCTGTGCCGCGGCGGCAGCGGAAGACGCCGAACGCCATCAGGCCATGGCGAAAAGCCCAGTCCATCAGCAGCAGGGTGGGGGTTTCGCGCACGCCCTGCAGCACGGCCGCTGGGCCCAGGCCCAGCACGGCGGCTGGCCGGCGGAGGCCTTCCAGGATCGAATCGATCCAGGAGGGCAGGGTGGCGCGCGTCCAGTCGTCGGTATCGGTGTGGGCGCCGCCGGCATGGACGCTCAGCTCCAGGTTGCGCCGAAACGAAGCAATGCTCGCGAATTCCGGGTGGGCCCATTGATCCAGTAGCTGTCGCATCACCCAGCGCTCCACAGGGCTGAGCGCTCCGGCGGAGGGATCGCGGCGGTTCCAGTCGGCCACCGCCAGCAGCCCCCCGGGAGCCAGCACGCGCAGCAGCTCATCGGCGTAGCGCTGCTTGTCGGGCATGTGCGGCCCGGCCTCCACACTCCAGACCGCATCGAAGGTGCCATCCGGCAGATCGAGATCGAGCGCATCCATCACGGCAAAACGGCAGCCCAGGCCTGCCGGGGTGAGCTGGCGGGCTCGCTCCACCTGTGCCGGGCTGATGCTGATGCCGAGCACCTCGAAGCCATAGTTACGGGCGAGGATCCTGGCGCTGCCGCCGATGCCGCAGCCCACATCCAGCAGCCTGGAGCCGGGGGGCAACTGATCGAGACCACTCCAGCGCACCAGCTCATGCACGAAGGCCACCTTGGCGGCACGGAAGTCGGCCCGATGCGGTGGGTTTCCGTAATGACCGAGGTGTACGTGGTCACCCCAGAGCCGCTCCAGCAGCCGGTCTTCCGTCCAGCGGTCGTAAGCCTCCGCCACGGTGGCGGTGCTCTCGAAGCTGCGGTTGCGCCGCTGCCAAAGCACAAACGCGCCCGCCAGCGCGGCCACAGCAAGCACTGCTGCCAGCGGCAGAGCTGGCGCAGGAAGTCCGGCCATCAGGAGGGGTCCCTGGGGGATTCACCCAGATCCTTGAAGGTGTCCTTGAGGACTGTGCGGGCCGCGAGCTGCCGCCGGGTCTGGTCGAGCAGGGCGAATTCCTGCCGCAACCGCTCGCCGGTGTCGGTGAGCTCCAGCAGGGTCTGCTGATGATCGGCCACGGGACCGCCGAGATGGGAGCCGATCCAGAACGAGAGCTCCCGCGGCAGGTCGGGCAGATCGTTGGGGAGGCTGCTGGGCCGGCCCACGAGCTTGCCGGTGAGATCCACCACGTCCCGCAAGGCCTGGGTCACGTCGCTGGCCAGTTCGCTGAGGGTTTCCGGAGTTTCGTCGGTTTCGTCCTCGATCCAGCTCACCATGCCCACCCGGAACGGGGCCTCCCGCACCACTTCAAGCACGCGGAAACGCTGCTGTCCCATGGTCACGATGTTGCTCCGATCGTCTTCCTGGGTCTGGCACTGGAGGATTTCCGCGCAGCAGCCCACAGAGGCCATTTTCTTTTCCTGCGGGTCCCAGCGGATCACGCCGAAGCGGCGATCCGTCTGTAAAACCGTTTGCAGGAGCATCCGGTACCGCGGCTCAAAGATGTGCAGCGGCAGCACCTCCTGTGGGAACAACACCACATCCGGCAGAGGGAATAGGGGGAGTTCCCTGACGGCCAGATCAGTCACGGATGGGTAGGTGGGGAAAGGGCTGGGAAAAGCTGATGAAGGGTCGGCGATAGGGGGCCTTGGATGGAAGCTTGCCCCGGAGCTTTGCCGGAGACGCTTGCCAAGGAGTGTCTCGCGCAGAGACAGACGTGCAATCCCCACTGGTATTGCCAGCGGTGGATACGCCAGCAATGGCAGTGGCCTAGGCCTTGGAATGCCGCATAAGTGAATTCTAGAAAAAAGAAAGCCCGCCGGGGAAGCGGGCAGGCCTGAGCCGGTGCCAAGCCGCAGGCCTCAGGCCTGCGGCAGCGGTTTCATGGCCATGCAAAAAGCTTGGAGCCGCTCAGAGCTTGACTTCGATATCGACGCCACTGGGCAGATCGAGCTTCATCAGCGCGTCGATTGTTTTCGAGGAGGGGCTGTAGATGTCGATGATGCGCCGGTGGGTGCGGGTTTCGAAGTGCTCACGGGAGTCTTTGTCCACGTGGGGCGAACGAAGCACGCAGTAAATCTTGCGCTTGGTGGGCAGCGGGATGGGGCCGATGGCCGTGGCGGCGGTGTGATCAGCGGTTTCGATGATTTTTTCGCAGGAAAGATCCAGCATGCGGCGGTCGAACGCCTTGAGACGGATGCGGATCTTCTGCTGGGCGATGGCGGTGGACATGGGGAAATGCGGGTGAGGCATCCGCCAGCAAGAACGCTGCCGGTGCAAAAAACGATGAATCAGGGCTGAACCCTGAATTGCCGAGGTGCGGCTGGCCAGAGGCCAAAGCGGTCGAGCCGAGGGGGGAGAAGCCTGCTGGCAGACTCTCCCCCAAAGACCCTAGATCAGGATCATTCCACGATCTTGGACACCACGCCCGCACCGATGGTGCGGCCGCCTTCGCGGATGGCGAAGCGCATGCCCTGCTCAATGGCCACCGGGCAGATCAGCTCGGCGGACATCTTGATGCGGTCACCAGGCATCACCATCTCCACGTTGGTGCCGTCGTCGGCGGTGAAGGCCGTGATCTGGCCGGTCACGTCGGTGGTGCGGATGTAGAACTGCGGGCGATAGCCAGCGAAGAAGGGGGTGTGGCGGCCACCTTCTTCCTTCTTGAGGACGTAGACCTCACCTTCGAACTTGGTGTGGGGCTTGATGGAGTTGGGCTTGACCAGCACCATGCCGCGTTCGATGTC
The DNA here is from genome assembly GCA_937919075.1 of uncultured Cyanobium sp. Taxonomy (GTDB): domain Bacteria; phylum Cyanobacteriota; class Cyanobacteriia; order PCC-6307; family Cyanobiaceae; genus MW101C3. Next base: position 5,788 of record CALFOF010000252.1, read on the forward strand.
TTCCTTCTGGATGCCGCGCAGCAGCAGACCGACGTTGTCGCCAGCCATGCCTTCGTCGAGCAGCTTGCGGAACATCTCGACGCCGGTGACGGTGGTTTCGCGAGTGTCCTTGATGCCGACGATCTGAACGGTTTCGCCCACTTTCACCTTGCCGCGCTCGATCCGGCCGGTGGCCACGGTGCCACGACCGGTGATCGAGAACACGTCTTCGACAGCCATCAGGAAGGGCTTGTCGATTTCGCGCTCGGGCTCGGGGATGGATTCATCCACCGCGTCCATGAGGTCGAGAATCTTGTCGACCCACTCGTTGTCACCGCGGTTGCCTTTGCCGCCGCCTTGGATGAACTCAAGTGCCTTCAGGGCGGAGCCGGCCACGATCGGGATGTCGTCACCGGGGAAGTCGTAGCTGCTGAGCAGCTCACGCATTTCCAGCTCGACGAGCTCGAGGATTTCCTCGTCGTCGACCATGTCCTTTTTGTTCAGGAACACCACCAGAGCGGGCACGCCCACCTGCTTGGCCAGCAGGATGTGCTCCTTGGTCTGGGCCATGGGGCCATCAGTGGCGGCCACCACAAGAATGCCACCGTCCATCTGGGCGGCACCGGTGATCATGTTCTTGACGTAGTCCGCGTGGCCCGGGCAGTCGACGTGGGCGTAGTGACGCCCTTCGGTCTCGTACTCGACGTGGGCGG
>CALFOF010000253.1 GCA_937919075.1 uncultured Cyanobium sp.
CGTAGCCGGGGTGGGGGTGCCGAGGGAATTACACCACTCCATGGGACGCCGCTGTAGCAAAACGAGGAGCCTGGATCGTTGCAGTGGCACTGCTGTTCTTTGCACCCTTTTTCTCTCCATCACCTGCCATGGCTGACCAGCCCGGCAACTGGAATCTGGATGACGGCGCCGGCCACCGCCTGGGCGCCATGCTGTTTGAGCGCTCTGACATCAATACCCCATCTGGCCTGCGGTTGCGCCTGAATGCCGAATCAGGCGGCCTGCAGCTGAACCACCTGCGCCCCCTGGTGCTCAGCGATGACCAAAGCCAGGCCTGGCAGCTCTCCAATCGCAGCGAAGAACTGCTGACGTCGCCAGGCGGCGTGATCCCCGTGGGATCGTCCCAGTTTGATGCCGGCTGCCTGGATCCGATCCCTGCAGGTGGCCTCAGTCTGGTGATGGTGGTGCCCAGTTCCGAAGGAGATCTCAGCTTTGATCTCGCCCCCGGCCAGGTTCAATCGCTCCACTCGCTGACAGACGCCTGCACAGACACTTGATTCAGCCGGGCGTTTGCATCCCCTGGATCAGGAAGTCGAAGTAGGGGCCTGCCATGACGGCATCTTCGGTGGCGAGCAGCGACAGCGAGGCCTCTTTGAGCGTGCGCATGCTCTCCACCATGCCGGCCATGGGCACTCCCAGGCTGTTGTACATCTCGCGGGCACCGATCAAGCCGATGTCCTGGATCTTTTCGGTGCTGCCGGCCAGCACGCCATAGGTGACCAGGCGGAGATACCAGCTGAAATCACGCAGGCACTGAGCCCGTTGACGCTGGCCATAAGCGTTGCCGCCTTGGGCCACGTATTCGGGCTTGCGCAGAAACAGCTGCCGCGCCGCCTCGTTGACGATCTTTTTCTCGTTTTCCGTGAGCACGCGGGCCACACGAATGCGCTGGTTTCCCCCGGAGAGGAAATCAGCCATGGAGCGCAATTCACCGCCGCTGGGGTAGCGCAACTGATCATCGGCTTGCAGGATCAGGTCCCGGACGACGCTCATCGAATGCACCACGCTGGGGCAGATCTTACCGAGAACAGACCCTTGCGACGGCCGTAGGTACCTTTGTGTAACGGCCCTTTGCATCCGGGGTGGCCTTTAGGGTCAGGGGCTGCCCGTTGTGTCGCAGGTCTTTGGATGGCCCAACTCTTGCCCCCCTCCGGCACAGAACTGAAGCTGAGCATCACCGGCTTGAACCACCTGGGCGAGGGCGTTGGGCGCTGGGGCGCGGCCACAGAAGCGGCCGGCGACCGGGGTGTGGTGGTGTTCGTGCCACAGGCGCTGCCCGGTGAGGCCGTGACGGCCCGCGTGACTTACCAGGCGAAAGGTCACGTGCTGGCCGAGTTGATCGAGCGGCACAACACAGCAGCGGAACGTCGGCGCCCGCCCTGCATCCTTGCCGAGCGCTGCGGCGGCTGCAGCGTTCAGCATCTGGTCGACGATGCCCAGGCGCGCTGGAAACAGGATCTGGTCCAGCAGGCCCTGCAGCGGATCGGCGGCTTTTCCCTCGCGGTGGAGCCGATCCTGGCGGCGGCTGAACCGCTCGCCTACCGCAACCGGGCCGTGATTCCGCTCGAGCGCGGACCCGATGGCGCCCTGCGGGCGGGCTTCTACCGCAGCGGCAGCCACAAGATCGTCAACATGAACCGCTGTCCGGTGCTCGATGGGCGCATCGACCGGCTGATCGCGCCGCTGAAGCAGGAGCTCGAGGCCAGCGATTGGCCTGTGGACGTGGACCGAAGCGAAGGCGGCGGTCTTCGCCATTTGGCCCTGCGCGTCGGGCATCACAGCGGCGAGGTGCTGGTCACCCTGATCAGCAGCCACAGCCAGCTGCCCGGGCTGAGCGAGCGGGCGGAAGCGTGGATGGAGCGCTGGCCTGAGCTGGTGGGCGTGTGTCTGAACCTCCAGCCCCTGCCCACGAACACCTTGATGGGGCCGCGCACCGAGGTGATCGCCGGGCGGGGCTGGCTGAGCGAACGTTTCTGCGGCCATGAACTGCGCATCGCCCCGGACACCTTCTTTCAGGTGCACACCCCGCAGGCCGAGCGGCTGGTGCCGCTGCTGGTGGACGCGCTCGAACCACGCGCCGGTCGCACGCTGGTGGAGGCCTACTGCGGCATCGGCACCTTCGGCTTGCCCCTGGCGGCCACCGGAGCGACCGTGCGGGGGCTGGAGCTGCACCCGCCCAGCGTGGAGCAGGCCCGGCTCAACGCGGCGCTCAACGGCCTCAATGGCTTGACTGTGGAGAGCGCCGATGTGGCTGAAGCGCTGGTGGAGCTGCTGCCGGAGGCGGATGGATTGCTGCTCGATCCACCCCGCAAGGGCCTGCCCGAGCACGTCGCGGCCGTGATCAGCGCCTGCCCGCCCCGGCGTGTGGCTTACCTGAGCTGCAATCCCGCCACGTTCGCCCGCGACCTGGCCCGGCTCACCCAGGAAAGCGGGCTGAAACTGCTGAGCGTGCAACCGATCGATTTCTTCCCCCAGACCAGCCACGTGGAAGCGCTGGCGGTGCTGGCCGCCAGCTGAGCGTCAGGCGCGCAGCTGGGCGCCGAACTGCTTCTCGATGGCCTGGCGAACGACCCCATGGGCCTGCTCCACCTCCGCTTCGGTGAGCGTGCGGCGGGCATCGCGGTAGCGCAGGCGGAAGGCCTGACTGGCGGCTCCCTCCGCCACCTGGCTGCCGGCATAGCGATCGATCAACTCCGCCGACTCCAGCAGGGGCCGGCCGGCCTTGCGCATCACCGTGAGCAGCTGGGCGGCCGTGACACTGGCAGGGATCACCACGGCGAGGTCGCGCTCGGAGGCGGGCACGGTGGGATAGGGGCTGAAGCTGGGTTGCCAGCGGTTGCTGCGGGTGGCTGCGAGCAGCAGCGGCTGCAACGACAGCTCGAACAGATGGGTGGATTCCGGCAGGTCGAGGGCCTCGGCCCGGGCCGGATGCAGCTGGCCAAACCAGCCCACCGCACGGCCTTCGAGCACCAGCTCCGCCGCGCGGCCGGGGTGCAGCAGCGGATGGCCCTGCAGAGGGCGGTCGTCGCAGCCAACAGACAGCTGGCCGAGGGCCTGCTGCAACACGCCGCGCGCCTCGTAGTACCCCAACGGCCGGGGCTTGCCGGCGCTGCTCCACAGCTCGGAACGCCGTTCGCCGCAGATCACACCCGCCAGCTTCGCCTCGCTGATCACATCGCCGACCACGTCACCGGTGGCGCGGAACACATGGCCGATCTCAAAGGCCCAGAAGCCTGGTTGGGAAGCCTGCAGGTTGCGGCGTGCCGCCAACAGCAGGTCATCGATCAGGGAATCGCGCAGATGGCCGTATTCGGCCAGCAGGGGATTGGCCAGCGCCACCCGCTCGGCGCCCGCCTGCCCGCTGTCACCGCTCACCGGTGCGTGGGCCGGCCCGAGCGACAACGAGCAGCACTCCTGCAATCCGGCAGCACTCAGGCCGCGGCGCAACAGGCGCTCGGCCTTCTGGGCGGGCTCCAGGCCACCAGGGCAGATCGGATCCGGCAGATGGCTGGCGAAGTGGTCGTAGCCCACCAGCCGGGCCACTTCCTCGATCAGGTCCACTTCCCGCTGCAGATCCATCGCCCGCGATGGCGGCACCGTGACCCACCAGCCCGCCTCGCACTGCTCCAGCTGGCAGCCCAGGGCCTCCAGGGTGGCCGTGATCCGTGCGTCGGCCAGGTCATCCGCCACACCATCGACGAGCACCGGACCCAGCAGTTGGTGCAGGGCATCGCGGCGCAAGGCCAGCGGTGGCCGGGGATCCACCGGCGCCTGGTGCAGCCAGCGTCCCTGAATTTCCCCGCCGGCCAGTTCCACCAACAAGGCAGCGGCACGATCGGCCGCCGCCAGGGTGACCTCGCGGGGCAGGCCCTTCTCGAAGCGAAGGCTGGCGTCGGTGCGCAGGCCCACGCTGCGGGCGCTGCGGCGGACCGCCTGGGGCGCAAACACGGCCGCTTCCAGCCAGATGGCGCCGGTGCCGGGGTGCACCGACGCGTTGCTTCCACCGATCACCCCCGCCAGGGCCACCGGTTGGTTGGCGTAGGTGATCAGCAGGGCTTCCGGGCTCAGCAGGTGGCTGCCGCCATCGAGCGCCTCAAAGGCCTCGTCTGCTCCGGCCTGACGCACACCAATGGCGCCGGGATCGGCGGTGGCGGTGCCAGGCGGGCCAAGCAGGACCAGCCGCTCGCTGTCGAAGGCATGCAGGGGCTGGCCGAATTCGAGCATCACCAGATTGGTGACATCGACCACGTTGTTGATCGCCCGCAAGCCGGCCCGCTCCAGCCGTTGCTGCAGCCACTCCGGTGAGGGCCCAACCTGCACGCCGGTGATGGCGGTGAGGCTGTAGAGCCCACCGGCCTCGATCGCGGCCCCATCAGCGGCCGCCACCGGCAATGGCACGGCTGGTACGGCCGGCGCCGGCGCCGTGAGCATCAGCGGTGCGCCGGTGAGGGCCGCTACCTCGCGGGCGATGCCCTGCATCGAGAGCCCATCGGGGCGGTTGGCCGTGATCGCCAGCTCCAGCACCTGATCGTCAAGACCGAGGCTGGGTCCCACCGGAGTGCCCAGCGGCGGCACGTCGCTCAGCAGATCGTCGAGCACGGCGATGCCATCGCTGCTCTCGGGCAGGCCCAGTTCCCGCAGCGAGCAGATCATGCCGCTGCTGGCCACGCCGCGCAGTTCGGCCGGCTTGATGGTGAGATCCACCGCCGGCAGATGCGCGCCCACCAGAGCCACGGGCACATGGATTCCAGCCCGCACATTCGGGGCGCCGCAGACAATCTGCAGCAGGTCGTCGCCTGCACCTGCCGCGACACGTACCTGGCAGACGCTGAGTTTGTCGGCGTTGGGATGGGGCGTGCGCTCCTCCACATAGCCCACCACCACGCCAGCGGCGCGGGCAGCGAGATCCTCGATCGCCTCCACTTCAAAGCCGGCCAGCGATAGACGCTCGGCCAATTCAGCGGCGGGCATGGAGCAGGCCACCAGCTCCCGCAACCATTGGAGCGAGACCTGCATCGAATCCACGGCGTCCAGTCGCCGAGATCCTAATGACCGGCCCGGTGCAGACCGGAGAGTATGTTGTCTAGCTGTCAGCTCGCCTCGCTTCAGCGGCGCACGTCCTTCCATGGCAAAAAACAAGGGCGTCCGGCTCGTGATCACTCTTGAGTGCACCGAATGCCGGTCCAACCCCGCCAAGCGGTCTCCTGGTGTGTCTCGTTACACCACCCAGAAGAACCGCCGCAACACCACCGAACGGCTCGAATTGAAGAAGTTCTGCCCTCACTGCAACAAGAGCACGAACCACAAGGAGATCAAGTGAGTTAGGGCTCGCGGTCAGCACCGCCTGCCCTCCCGCTTGTTCATCTCTCCACGTCTTCTTCCTTTCTGCCCTTCCCCATGTCCAGCTCCTTCTTCAAGAAGCGTCTTTCTCCGATCAAGCCCGGCGATCCGATCGACTACAAAGACGTCGATCTGCTCAAGAAGTTCATCACTGAACGGGGCAAGATCCTGCCGCGCCGGCTCACTGGGCTCACCGCCCAGCAGCAGCGCGACCTCACCAACTCGGTGAAGCGCGCCCGCATCCTGGCGCTGCTTCCCTTCGTGAACCCCGAAGGCTGAGTTCCCCTTGGTGTTTCAGCCCGGCGACCTGGTCGGTCTGAACGGCTCCCGGGGGCCTGAGCTTGCCGTGATCGACACCCTGTCGGGCAGCAAAGCCGCCCTGCGGGTTGGTGGTGAGGCCAGGCGCCAACAGGTGCCGCTGCGGGAGCTTGACGCCCTGGCAGCCTTGCCCGGCGCCTTTGACCCGCCTGCCTCTCTGCTGGCTCCCCCCTGGGGGCTCACGGCAGAGGTGCTGCAGCAGCACAAGCCCTCCAGCCGCGATCTTGCTGCCGCCTGGTTACTGCTCACTGAGCCGGTGACGCCGGCAGCAGCGTCACCTTCGGGAGCGGCTGCCGACGGCACTCCTGCTGCCATGCCCCTGGAGGACCTCGTGGCCCTGGTGGCCCCTGCTGACGCACCAGCGGCCCGGGCCGCCTGTTGGCTGGTCTTGCAGCAGCCGGAGCAGCACTTTTTCCGCTGGCGCCATGGTGCTCTCCAGCCCCGCTCGTTGCGGGATCTGCGCCAGCTGCGCCGCGAGCGACACCTCGAACGCTTGGCCCGGTTGCGCGAGCAGCGTTGGCAGGCCTTGCTGCAGCAACGGCAGCCGCTCGATCCGAGCAGCCTCGACGCGGAGGCCAGAGCTCAGCTCGACCGCCTGCTGGCTTTGGCCACTGGCGACATCACCACGCCCTTGCCGCTGGCGTTGCGCCAGGCGCTGCACAGCGCCCACTGCAGTGCGGAGCCGGGGGCGGTACGTCGCCTGCTGGTGGATCTGGGCCAGTGGGAGCCTCACGGGCTGCCCTCGCTGCAACGCACGGCGTGGGACCAGGGTTTCGCGCCCGAGCTGCTGGCTGAGGCCGAACGGTTGATCGCCGCCGCCGCTCTCCCACAGCCGGGCGACGATCTGCGCCGCGACCTGACTGGCCTGCGCACCTACACGCTCGATGATCCCGACACCCAGGAGATCGACGACGCCCTCTCCCTTGAGCAGCTGGCCGAAGGGCGCCAGCGTCTTTGGGTGCACATCGCCGATCCCGGGCGGCTGGTGCCGGCGGAATCGCCCTTGGATCTGGAGGCACGGCGCCGCGCTTCCAGCCTCTACCTGGCCGACCGGGTGGTGCCGATGTTTCCGTTTCCGCTGGCCACCGGCCCCTTCAGCCTGCGCCAGGGCCAACGCTGCCCCGCTTGGAGCACGGCGATCGAGCTGGAAGTCGACGGGGCGGTGGCTGCCGTCGAGATCGTGCGCAGCTGGGTGGTGCCCACCTATCGCCTCTCCTACGCCGACGGCGATGCCCTGATCGAACTGGCCCCGAAGGAGGAGCCGGATCTGGCCAGCATCGACACCCTGTTGGAGCGCCGTCGCCGCTGGCGCCTGGCCCAGGGCGCGCTGCAGATGGAGCAACCGGAGGGACGCATCCGTGCGGCGGAGGGGCAAACAAGTGTGGAGATCACCGACCCGACCCCGGCCCGGGCGCTGGTGGCCGAAGCGATGATCCTCAATGGCGCCGTGATCGCCGGCTATGGCGTGAGCGAGGGTCTGGCCCTTCCCTACCGGGGCCAGCCCAGCGCCGAACTGCCACCCGCCGCCCAACTGGAAGCCCTGCCCCCAGGTCCGGTGCGGCACATGGCTCTGCGCCGCTGCCTCACGCGGGGCGTCACCGGCGTGCAGCCCAGCCACCACTTCAGCCTCGGGCTCAGCGCCTACGTGCAGGCCACCTCACCGATCCGGCGCTACGCAGATCTGCTGGTGCAACGTCAGTTGGCGGCCCATCAGCAACAGCTGCCGCCCCTGGACGGAACTGAGCTGGGCGCCCTGCTCGATCAACTCGACCCGGCCCTGCGGGAGGGGGTGCAGATCAGCCGCGAAGACCAGCGTCACTGGCAGCAGGTGTGGTTTGAGCAGCACCCCGACGAGCGCTTGGAGGGGGTGTTCCTGCGCTGGCTGCGGGAGCAGGACCGGCTCGGCCTGGTGCATCTCGAAGCGCTGGCACTGGACGTGGCCGCCCGCTGCCCCGCCGCTGCAGAAGCCGGCACCCTCCTGACAGTGCAGGTGCAGATGGTGGATTCGCTGTCTGATCTGCTGCGCCTGGAAGCGCGCTGAAACGCTCCGGCAGCTCAGCCTGTGGCCAGGCGCGACAGCCGCAGCCAGGGCCCCCAGGGATTGGCGCAGCCGATCAGTTGCACCGAACGCGGCCGCTCGATAGCAGCCAGCCAGTGGTGCAGACCGGGCTCCAACGTGATCACAGGCCAGCGGCGCTCGCCGGTGTCCAGCAGAAAGCCGCCACTGCCATCGCTCTGGAGCAGCCCCTGGAACAGGCGTTCATGGGGCTCAGCGGGAGCAGAACCGGGATCGGGCGCCGCGGCGCCGAGCAGATCACCGCCCGGCGAAAGGCGTTCGGGCGCAGCCAGCGCCGCGTGCTGGCGCTGGCGCCACTCGGGGTGATGCCAGGGCGTGTCCCACAGGGGCAGCGGCCCGGCGGGAGCGAGCGGGTCGTTGATCAGAGCCGCCTGTAGCCAGCGCACCGGCAGCTCGGCCGGCAGCAGAGCGTGGGCCACACAGAGAGCTGCTGCCGCCCCCGCCGCCTGGCCGATATTGAGAATCAGCGGCTGCAGCCGGGTGGCGCCGTTGGCCATATGACTGGTGCTGAAGGATTTGTCGGCAGCCAGCAGGTTGTCGAGGTCGGCGCACACCAACGCGCCATAGGGAATCGTGAAGGGGGTACCGCTCCAGCGTCCGCCCCAGCGACAGCTCTTCGGGGCCAGCGGCCAATCGGGGCCGGGGTAGTGGTGATCGTTGGGGTAATTGCCCACGGCGATGGCGTTGATCGTCCCGTCTGGGCCGGCGGCCAGCGGTGCCAGGCGGGCCTCGGCGGCCCCAGCGGCGCAGACCTGGGGCAGCAGATCCCCCTCGGTGACGGTGGCCAGACCGTGCAGGCGGCGGCCCTCGCGCCAGTAGGGCATCAATGCCAGGGCCGAGGTGCCCTCCAGAGCCACCGCTGTCGCCGCCTCCGGGAACACCGCCGCTCTCTTCAACCAGCCGTCGCTGGCTTCGCCCAGGGCTGCCGCAAACGCGAGACTGTGCGCGCGCATCTCCGCCTGCAGCGCCAGCTGATGCTGGGGCTCAGCGCTGAAGGCACGCCCCAGGCCGTCGTGCCAGTCGTTGCCGTGCAAGGGCCAGTTCAGCATCACCAGCCCGCCCGGCAGGCGGCCATAGGTGAGCGTGCGCCACAGCCCGTGGGCTTCCGTGGAGCGCTCAAAGGGAGGGGCCGGTGGCCGGCCGGTGGGGCAGGGGCCATCGCCGAGCTGGCCCAGCACCACCCAGGTGGGTGACTGCACCGACTGCCGCTGGAAAAAGGGGTCTTGGTCCAGCTGCTGCTGCAGCGGTGCGCTGGGTTCCCCCCACTGCTCGCGGGGTTCCCAGCCGCAGCGGAACGGCACCGCCGCCAGGGGCAGCAGATCGCCCCGGTCGCTGCCATCGATCAGCACGTCCAGAGCGATCTGCAGGGATTGCTGCTGCCGCTCGATCTCCACGGCGGTGACCCGCCGGCCCTGCCGCCGCACCCCGCGCAGCGTGCAGCACGGCCACCAGCGCAGCCGCGGTTCTGCCGCCAGCCAGCCCCGCAGGATCCGCTCGGCCGTGGCCGGCCGCCAGCCGAAGCAACTCACCCAGTTGTGATCGAGCCCTTCGGTTTCTTCCCGCTGCAACGCCCGTAGCAGCGCCCCCCAGAGGCCGGTCTGCCAGGGGGAGAGCTCATTGCCATCGGGCGCGCAGACCCCGGCGGCGCTCACCATTCCCCCCAGCCAGCCGCCGGGGGTGAGCAGCAGGGTGTCGGCGCCGGCACGGGCGGCCTGCAGCGCCGCCGCCACACCGCCGCTGCCACCCCCCCAGACCACCACCTGGGTCCGTTCCTCAGCCGCGCCCATCAGGAGCAACCGTTCAGCGAGAGGCAGACACGCAGAAGCAGGGCCATCGGCGGCGCAGCAGGTGGTGGAGAAAGATTGTCAGAGTGCGTTCAAGGTGCCGCGGGGGCCCACGTGAGGAAACGCCGTGCCAGGAGGCGCTCGGTAGGATCCGTCGCCGGCGCAGGGCCGCTTTGGCGGGCCAGCGAGCCCTTGATCCCCGCCGAATGACCTACACGCTCACCACCCCCCTCTACTACGTCAACGACAAGCCGCACCTCGGCAGCGCTTACACAACCCTGGCCTGCGACGCCCTGGCCCGATTCCAGCGCCTGAAGGGGGAACGGGTGATCTTCATCACCGGCTGC